>CAILAO010001094.1 GCA_903832105.1 uncultured Pseudomonadota bacterium
ATCATGATGAATGCTGAATTTGTGACAAGGAATCAAACCAGGATAATTATCCCGGCTGTTTTCAGAGAAGATTATTTATTAACCTTGAGAAAACTATCAAGGGATAAACAGCCTGAATCATATATCAAGATGCTTGACAAAGCACATAGGTTTTCGGAAACCATAGTAGGAAGTATGAATTTCATGCAGGACCTCTTAGAAAAATCTAATGCTTTTAAGGAACCAACAGATGCGAAACTGAAAATTATTTAATATCCGGTGCTTTCTTAATTTGATGACCCGGAATATTATCCCAAGTCCTGTCCATTTCCAGTTTCTTAAACTCCTCGGAGATCTTCACATACTTGTTAAAAACGCTGTCTTTTATATGGCCTGTGATATCCTTGATAGTTTTGGTATTCATCCCCAGAACGATGCTATTGGTGATGAACGTTTTCCTGGCGGTATGGTTGGTAATCAATTTCCATTTTGGCTCTGAATGCTCCTTGGCCTTGCCGCCGGAATAGTCAACATAATGGACCCGGGTATTAATCTCTGCTTCTTCGCAGCAATCTTTGATATGGTCATTTAATTTTTGTGAAGAAAGCTTTGGCAGTGGCGTGATTTCTAAATGTTCATATTTGGCAAGAATTGCCTGTGCAAATTGGTTCAACGGAATAACCTCTGTTTTGTGAGTTTTAACGATCGTTTTGAAAATCTGACCATCTTTGATATTTTCCTTCTTGAGATTTCTGAGATCGGAAACGCGCATGCCGGTGAAGCACATAAAACAAAAGAGGTCTCTTGCCCGGGCCCTCTTGGGGGATTCAATCTTAAAATTTAACAATAACATCAGTTCATCCAAGGTCAGATAAATAACATCTTTCTCACGCTCTACCGCTTTAAAATCCTTATAGGTTAAATCCTTGACATAGCCTCGTTTCTGGCACCAGGTGAGGAATGCTTTCAGGTTGCTGATGATCTTGGCAAAGTAATTATCCTTGGCTTTCCTTTTCACAAAAGCATAGGTCCTGAGGTTGTCAAAGAACTTAAAATTGATTGCGTTGAGATCGACTTTGTATTTGGTGTCTTTTTCGAAATCCAGAAGGAAGTTTTTGAAAGTTCCGTAGCAAACAATGGTCCGGTTGGCCCTGACGGCCTTACTGCTCTCAATATATTCATCAAGGATTTCAAAGAAAGTCCTGTTTGAATTTGTCGGCTTCTCGGTCGTACTGAAAATTTCATTTTTTAAATATGCTTCCGTTATTGGAATTTCTTCTCTTAACGCCCGGTTGATGGCAGCTTCTGTTTTCTCCTTAAAAAGGTTAATTCTTTCATTGATAGCGAGATAATTATTATCAGCTTCCCCGTCGCGAAATGGTTTAACTTTTTGATTAAGCTGACTCCAATACCTCGGATGCACCATGAATCCAATGAAGAAGATGGGCCTCAGATAATTATGGGTCACCCGCATTATAATGGATTGCTGACCTTTCTTGTTGGTTTGACTAGATCGTAAATAAAAATGTATATTTGCCATGCGCTATAAAATTGGATTAGCTAGAGAACAGCGAAGTTAAGAAGAAAAAGTGAGTACCCAAAATGAGTACCCAAAAAACTTGAAAAGTATCAAAAAATGGAGAGAAACATGAAAAAATCAAAAATTTAAAGCACTGATAAACAGTTGATACAGAAAAGTATAGTTAAATTCAGTTAAAAAACCAA
>CAILAO010001095.1 GCA_903832105.1 uncultured Pseudomonadota bacterium
AAGGATTTCAACCTTAACCCGGAGTCATTGAATACACGCCCCAATAAAAAGGCCGAGACCCCTTACGGAATCTCGGCCATGCGACATCGAAAGCATTTTTATCTCAGTAGTTGCAGCACCATGTCCGGAGTTTGGTTAGCTTGCATCATAACAGCAATACCTGCTTGAGCCAGAATGCGTGCTTGAACGTTCCGCGCGGTTTCTGAGGCATAGTCAACATCTTTGATTCGACTTTGAGCGGCCATCAAGTTTTCGCTCGACACATCGATGTTCGTCACCGTGCTGTTGAGACGGGCTTGGACGGAACCTAGAGTGGCTCGATAGGACGCAATCGTGTTCAAGGTTGAGTCGATCCGGTTAAAGATATCGAATGTTGTATCGGTCATTTCCTCAGGTTTTCCTGCAAGTCCTATTTCATCAACGGTTACGGTCTGCAGGGCTTGCGACAGTGTGGACAGTTCGTCGAAGTTGATTGTGAGAATATCAGGATCGTTTTCTGGATCAAAATCGGGCTTCGAGCCATCAGCTTTATCGCCTCTGTTTGATGACCCCACGAAAATCCGCATTGCCGTGCGATCTTCTGCATCAAGAACTTTAGAACCGTTAAACTCGGTCGAAGCCACAATTCTCGCAACCTCCTGTCTTAATTGCTGGAATTCTTTATCCAAGAATCCCCTTTCTCTCTCACCAATGGTGTCTGAAGCAGCTTGAGCCGTCAATTCCCTCATCCTGACCAGGATGTTTGTTGACTCATTCAACCCACCCTCAGCAACTTGAATATAACTGACACCGTCATTTGCGTTGGCCTTGGCAACGCCCAAACTCTTCACACGTGCACGAATTTGCTCCGACACGGCGAGACCTGCGGCATCATCAGCAGATTTGTTGATCCTTTGGCCCGACGATAACTTTTCCAAAGAATCCGCCATCGTTTTCCTGTTGGTTTCCAAACTTCTCTGCGCAACTATAGACTCAATATTTGTTTTAATTCTAAGACCCATGATAAGACCTCCTTGTTTTTGCTGTAGCGGTAATCCCTGACCGCCGAGTAAAAATAGAAAAAAAGTTTAATAAAAGTTATGACCTAAGAAGTGCTAAAGCCATCTCCGGCGTTGCGTTCGCTTGTGTTAAAATCGCAACGTTCGAATTCGTCAGAATTCTAGCCTGAGTGAGTTCGGCGGTTTCAGCCGCGAAGTCAACGTCACGAATACGACTCTTCGCCAGTTCAAGGTTTTCAACGGAAACACCTAAGTTATTAACAGCGGATCCAAGACGGCTCTGGATCGAACCAAGCGTCGCACGCTCGCTTGCAATGCGGCTTAATGCGTTATCAATTGGACTTAGCTTGGCTGCAATTTCTTCGCGGCTCGGGGCATCACTACCGTCCTTTGGACCAATCTCTGGACCTTTTCCAAGCTCCATGTCCGCCGTTGTAAAATTTAGTCCCGAAAGATCAATTGTGATCGTGTCCATATTCAATTCGGGTGCGGTTCCATTCGGACCGACCTGAATAATGAATTGTTCCGGACGTTCACCGCTGAACATCTTAAGACCGTTAAATTCGGTCGTTGCTGCAATACGATCGATTTCATCGACGAGCTGCGTGTATTCTCGGTTGAGAAATCCTCGTTCGGTGTCTCCGATGGTATCGGAAGCAGCTTGAATCGTTAGTTCGCGGGCACGAATCAAGATGTTGCTCATCTCGTTCATACCGCCTTCTGCGATCTGAACCATTGAAACAGCATCGTTAGCATTGCGCTTGTTTTGGTTGAGGCCGCGGACTTTAGCGCGCATGTTTTCCGATATGGCGAGGCCGGCGGCATCATCTGCCGATTTATTAATCCGGAAACCGGAAGACAAGCGCTCAAAGCTTTGGGTGAGATTTCCTGTGTTTTGTGTTAAAAAGCGTTGAGCAGTTAAACTAGGCACGTTTGTGCGGATACGCATTCCCATGACATATTCCTCCTTGAAAGTTTTTTTGCTCCCTGGTAGCTCTCTGAGAACCCATCGAGCTACCGATGTGGAGGCGAGTTCCACCTTGGAACTTGCATATTTCCCATCGAACATTTGGTAAAAAACTTTAATGGCAGATGGTAAAATATAAAATGTTGTTTTCATTTTTTGTAAAAGGATATAAAATCAGCAAATGTCTTTAGATGTTAAAAGATTATGGAGTGATTGGGAGTGCCTGTTTTCCCAAAATAGCCATAAATTTCAATCTGTTAATGTCGCTTGTTCGGGAGGCCTTGATTCGATTGTCCTTTTGCATCTTCTTTGGAGTTTTTCCAACGAGAAAAAAATTTTTTCTTTGGGAGTTATTCATGTAAATTTTGGTCTTCGTGGAAAAGAATCTTTGGAGGATCAGAAATTTGTCGAACAATTATCTCGTTTCTATGGCCTGTTATGCAAGGTTAAGGAGATTTCAAAAGAAGAAAGGCTAGAGATAAGAGGGGAAAGCGTTCAAGAATGGGCTAGAAGAATTCGATACCAATTGTTTGATAGAATATCAAACAATAAGAATATTGTAGCTCTAGCTCATCACAGCGATGACCTTGCGGAAAACGTTATTCTCAGAATGTCCAGAGGATCATCACCAGGAATTCTGCCAGGGATGAGCGTTTTGTCTGGTTTTTATTGGAGGCCGCTCCTCTGTTTCTCTAAAAAGGACATCCTCAACTACGCAAAAGAGCATAAGCTTAAGTACCGAGAAGATTCATCGAACGAAAAGCTGGATTATTCACGTAATAGGGTTAGAACCCTGGTCCTTCCTGAGCTTGAAAAATTGTATCGGGGAGCTTCAAAAAGAATTATCCAATGCGCCCTGGAGACTCAGGATGTCATGAGCTTTATAGAGCAAAGTGTGGGTCCTGAGTTTGAGACTGCATTATCTAACGATGGAATACTTCTGAAGCAATTTAAGAAAATTCCTGATGGCGTCGTTCTTACACTACTCTTTTATCTGTTTAAAAAAATGAAAGAGCCTCTTTACCAGGAGTCCTCCCGAGGTCATCCGTTAAAACCTCAAGTGTCGAAGGACTTTATGCTTCAACTTCTTCAAAAAATAAGGGAAAAAACAGGAGAATCCGAAAATCCGGCGAGAGGTACATCTGAAAAAGTTACGAAGTGGGAACGAGAAATCCCATCGGGTGGTCTCGTAACCATTGATCAGGAAAGGCTTTGGATCGCTGAAGATCGACACCCCCAAAAAAAGCTGCGTTCTGATCAGCATGACCGTACACTGTGCCGCCACGAATATAACTTAACGCTAGAGGATTGTAGAGGAACATGGTGGTCGAGTTTGGGTAGAGTCGGAAGGAGTGGGTAAAGGGTGCAGGTTCTGTTTTACAGTTGGTCGACTTGACAATTGACACGGAGGTCGTTCTATGGCTGATCATATAAATTCAGATGTTGCTACAACAGAGGGTGATGAGCTTTATCGCACCCTCTTTGAGAATTTGCTGAACGGCTTTGCCTATTGTCGTATGATTTTTGAGGACGGCAAATCTGTTGATTTTATCTACCTCGCTGTAAACGAGGCGTTTAAGTTGCAGACTGGACTTAATGATGTTGTTGGA
>CAILAO010001096.1 GCA_903832105.1 uncultured Pseudomonadota bacterium
AGAAAGTGTTCATACACCCCTCCTATGTTTATGATCGGAGGATTTCTACAAAACTTTATCTAAAAATTTTTAGTACTGAATTTGTCTTTAAAATAGAGGGGTTCTAGGTTTTATTTTTAGAGGGCTGCCGAGTCGGGATACCGAATACCCCCGCAAGCACCTGGCAGGTATTTCAGTGATATATCTTCGAAACTATTATAAGAATCAGTTGCTCCGTGCTCCGAATTCGCTCCGAATTCCGCCTCCGAATTCCGGAAAAAAACTCCATTTTTCCAAAAGAGGTCCACCAAAATAACTGCAAAGTTAATAATACCGAGGTTTGGGATTAGTGAGGTGTCCCCTTTTCTCAAAATAACTGCAAAGTTAATAATACCGAGGTTTGGGATTAGTGAGGTGTCCCCTTTTCTTTGAAATCATCGGGTAATACGCACTTGTGCGTTGGCGAAGCTGGTGCATCTGTTATTGTTATATTATTTTTATCGCTTCAAACCACGGAAGCGCATGAATTTGACCAAATTTCTTTGGAATAGGATCTCTTGTTACGCAAAAAAATTCACCGTTAGGAAAATCGGAGATAAAGCGTTCAAGCTTTTTAACAGTGTCTGCCGTGACGCGATCAGTTGATTTTATTTCTATGCAGGCAAGCGGTTTTCCGGGGCGTTCGATGATCAAATCAATTTCAGCAGCTGAGATCGTGCGTAAATAAGAAAACCGATAATCTCTTCTGAGGTAGCCTTCGCGTCGGACGAACTCAAGAACAACCAAATGCTCGAAGACCTCTCCAAAATAACTTGTCGAGGGAAGGGGCGGTACTGTCAAAAGACGCGCCAAAGCTCTTGTGACACCAATATCAAAAAAATAAAATTTTGGAGATTTATAAATTCTTTTTCTAACAGAGGTTGAGAAAGGCTCAAGAAAAAAACCAACCATTGTATCTTCTAGGATTTCAAAATAAGACTTCACCGTGTTGTCATCAACGCCGCAATCCCGGGCGATATTTGAAAAATTAATGATTTTTCCGTTGGATTGAGCGGCGACTTCTAAAAATTTTCTGAAAGGATCCAATTTTCTGATGAATTGTTCACCCCAAATTTCTTCTTTCAAATAAACATTAGCATAAGTTTGTAAGAAATCTTTTTTTTCAGAATCTTCTGTTATCTGAAAAATCTTGGGTAAAGACCCCCAATGCATAATCGCTGTAACCATCGCGGTATCGGCGTTTTCGGATAATTCTTCACGGGTAAAGGGGAACACATGTTTTTCAATGGCTCGTCCTGCCAGAAGATTTGCTCCGCCGCGCTTTAGTTTTCGTGCGCTTGATCCCGTCAAAATAAATTGCTTTTGAATACCTTCTTCAATGAGCAAGTGGACAATATCAAGAAGTTTCGGGATTTTTTGAATTTCATCGATGATGACAAATTTCTTCTGGTCAGAAAGAGCGCCAACCCTTGCACGGAGTAAATCGGGAGATCTCGCAAAAGACTCTTCTGTCTCAGCTTCGAGCAGATTTATATAATCTCGTTCGTCTTCTTTATAGATAGATTTGACTAGCGTGCTTTTGCCTGTTCCTCGAGGTCCAAACAACAAAAAACTCTGATTTTTCGGCAGGTTAATAAGCCGGTTGATCATACTCGGAAAACACCTGACTTTTTATGAGTTAATACCGATAAATGTCATCTCTTAAACATAACCCACTTTTTTTGTAAGAGCTATGAGAAGTTTTGAAATATTAATCGCTACCGTCCCGTCCTAATTATCCTTTTAAAATCAGAACTTTGCTCATGAGGCGTTTAGTGCCAATGACTAGATTCCTATTTTTATGAACTGACCGGTGCCGAAGCATGTTGAACCGCTGGTGCCCGGACTAGTCCAAAGATACTTTGCTGTTAACGTTGTCGGTGCATTAACCGATACCACAAATGTGTACGTATTCCAGTTGGCTGTACCAGAACTCCCGCACGCTTGCCATTTTCCTTCAAGGGAAATGTTGACGATATTGCTTCCATCCCATGTGGTATAGATATCACCGCAACCCGTGGCGACTGAATAAAAAACCTGTGCAGAAATAAAATATGTTCCCGCTGAGGGGAGCGAAAGATAGGGTCCGCCAGGGAAACTTTGAAATCCGGAATTCGTGGTCGCGGTACCGCATTGACTGCCACCACTGACAGACCCTACTATGTTGGCGAGTCCACTGCTATATTGCCAACTCCCCTGACCACCGCTATTTGATATCAAAACTTTGCCGCTAGCTTGGTTTCCATCAATCACCCTAATGGTGGACTCTGGGCTACCGCTAACTTCCAGCTTTGCAGATGGACTTGTAGTACCTATGCCGACATTACCGGAATCATCAATAACAACACCCGAATTTTGCACAAGCTTCCCAGTAGTACCATCAAATCGGGCAATAGCATTGTCAGTCGCTGAAGCTGGCCCGACGACTTGCCCGTTAAGTTGAGTTTGAATGGCT
>CAILAO010001097.1 GCA_903832105.1 uncultured Pseudomonadota bacterium
CCATTTCATAGTCAATTGCCCATTCCTTCATTATGACCTCTGGAAACACCATAAATATCTTTTTTTGAGGAGTCAAGAAAAAAGTTGATTCCTCCGCGTACTTCCATCTTCAGCAGAAACCGGATCTTTCACACAATGTGTTAAAGAAGAGAAACAGCAAATTAACTTGAGTGTAAAGTAGTGACCTCAGAAACTACAACGCTTATAAATTTTTTGCTCTTATTATCGAGGCGTTACTGAAATAGATATCTGAGACTTTTGCTCTTTAAACCAGTCTTCAAAGCTATTTTGAGGGAAATTTCCGGTCTTAAAAAATCGCACAGTCTCACGATCAACATAAATTGGCATCACGAAAACCTGTAAATAATTGTCGTAGTCACCACTAAAAACAAGTTTTATTTTGGTCAATGCCTCTGGTGCCCTCGTTTCCTTTTCAATGCGTTTGGCTTCGTTTTCGAGCACCTGTGTCGACACCGGTTGTCCATTTCGTTTAAGAACCTCTGCCTTTGTAAACGTGTCTATCAATTGTTGCAATCCTAACGACTCTCTATTTGCCGGAGAAAACACTTGATTAACACGGTCTCGGTAATCCACCTGCGTCTGAGTGATGCTTAGGTCGCCTATCTGAGCAAGAGCTTGCCCTGCCCTTATCTTACTTATGATCAAGTAACCAATGCCGCCAAGAATGATTACAGCCGCAACGGCAATAATAATTTTTTGAGTGCTTTTCTCCATTTGGCTCATAGCTCTTTGAATCTCCAAAAAATGAGTACTAGTTTGATTACACGTCTAGATCTACTTTAGTAGAAATTAATCAAGTCAGCAAGTTATGAGGAAAATGTCAGCCTAAGCACACAGGTGACAGTGAGCTTTTTAGATTCTGCCTAAAAAGTCCAAGATCAAGGCGGCGAGAAAAAAATGACGAGACATAACTTAATGGTTAGGCGAGAAATTTTTTTCGAAGCCAACGCAGAGATTGGGCTTTTTAGACAGAATCTATTTAACACGTAAACTCTGATCCCAAGATCGACTCCAAACCCTCATCCTTAGATCGGTCCGAAGGAGGCGTCGAAGTTATCTTTATAGTCCGACTTTTCGCGCTGTGCACTGGTCGCGGACTAAAGAAGGAGAAAAACCCTGGTTTTCTCGCGCACGGCGAAGACTTTTGCTCAACCATCGTCTCCTTGGAATCAAAGCTCTCCTCAGATAAGAAAGCTGAAGACAAGACGTCAGTCTTATAGGGTTCCGATGTGGGGATTGAAACATCTTGAGCGACTTTACGTTCGAACTCATCACTGTTTTTCGCCAGTAATTCGGACAATGTCATCACTTGTTTCTGAAGCGCTTTGTTGCCTCTAGCCAATTTTCGAAGGGCAAACGAATGCTTCATAAAATCAATGCTGAAATACAAGGTCACAAGGGTCGTTCCAAGAAAAAATGAACTGATCAAAGCAATTGAAGCACTGACTGTATAAACGTTTCCGCCTGGGATCTGAAGATCCAAAGGGGTTTGAAGATAGGCATTGAGATAAGCACCGATGCCACAAAGAAACAAAATAACAAACCATAATTTGAACAGTTTCGTTATCATTTTACACACCCTTTTTTTGTTAGAAAGCAAACCCAACGCCTTATATCACCTAATTTCCAAGCGTTGCAAGAGCAAAAATTCTCTCAAATATCAGGGACATTCGGGGTTACAGCCGATGATGTCCGATGACACTCAAAAGATTAGGGCGTGTACTGAATGGCACTGGATTAAGGCTGAAATCCTTGAAAGACTTAGACTTAATCATTGTCATAATCTTATTGACTTAAACGTGATCTCTTTCGGAAAACTTTTACTTGATCAGCCAC
>CAILAO010001098.1 GCA_903832105.1 uncultured Pseudomonadota bacterium
CCTCCAACTCTTCCTGCGAATGTTCAGGCCGTGGGCGGTCTGGGATATTCAACGACCTGTCAGGTCCAAAATGACCAAGAAAAAGGTGTGCCAGTTCATGAGCGATGGTTACGAACTGAACCGGCACCGTGTGATTTTTGTTAACATTCATCTGATAAAATATAGATCCATTGGGAGGCGGAATCCTTTTCACCACTGCAATAGATCCCGCCTTCGCATCTCCACCGTCGAAATAGTCACACTGAATGCATTTCTTGGCCATCTTTTCGACAAATTGCGAAATTTGCTTCGCCGTGATCTGGCCGCGGGCAAAGAATGAATCCACATCTTGTGGAAGTTCCTTTCCCTCGGTATCTTGTACATCATACACGAGTGCAACTGGTCCAAATGGCCACAAGATAAGAAGCGGGCGGACATTCTCCTTTGGCTTGCGCCCGAAGCGTACCAGCCAATCATATGCGGAAGCGGCATATTGCATCCCGGGCTTTTGGATATGTAGCAGCATCGCATTGAACGGGGCGAAATTTCGAAGCCTATTTGTAAATTCAAGCAGTTCAAAGTAGTCCTTGCTTGTTTTGTAACGGATGTTCCTTTTTGTGTATAATAAATTTTTAGTTGTAACATGTTGATTTTAAACACATTTCCTTCTATTTTGTAATTTAGTTTTAGTGTCTGCTTTAGCCTCAACACTTGGAACGACTTCCGGTGGTCTCACGCCAGCCAGGTCAAAAAGTTTTTTAATCGTCCTTCTTGGTTCGGGCACCATGGAAAACGAGACCTTGCCATCGACGATGACATCCGTGGCACAGAGGGAACTCAATTCCTTTATCCCATCTTCTACGGTAAGGTTGAGGGACTTCCAGCATCTTGACAGCTCCCTTACTATCTGATAAGCAAGCATAACCACCAGCGCATGACCTTTTGTGCGGTCGCCGTTGCGCAGATAAATCGGACGTATTTCCAGTTCGACCGTTTTACTCGTGCGGAACGCCTGTTCCACAAAGGCCAGATCCTTATATCTGTCGTGTATCACATTTTTGTCTGCCATCTCAGGGGAAAGATCGGTCTTCAGCACATAGCAGCCGTCAAGCTTGGAGGCCTCCTCAAGTTTTTCGCAGTCCACCTCCACTCTCACAATCCCCGATTCTGCAAGCGCATTCATCCAGCCCCCCATTTTCAATCGCTTTATCAGCGAATTCACTTTTTTTACGGCCGTAGCGGATTTAGATCTGGGATGCGTTGCGAGATGCTCGTTCATTTTGCGAACCTCGCATTCGACTCTTTCACTCTTATCTTTTCTATTCTCGCCGATCTCGCAGGCCCTGAAAGGATTGCGACGGCAAACATATCGCTCACCGGCGCTTGTGATTATCTCCGAGACATTCTCGTCAAACAATTCCATCTGCAGTGCCCCATTCGTCAGAAGCTTCTCCACCTGTGACTTGGTTATAGCCGTTATGTAGTGGAATTTTTTCTCATTCAGTTCGGTCATCTGTGGGCGTTTTATCATCCCTCTATCGCCTACCAGTGTTATCTCCGCGCCATCGAATCTCTCTGAAATTTTCCGAACCTGGGAGGTAACTGTCTTCATATCCATCGTGTTGCCTCGGAATACCTCTATAGAAACGGGCGCGCCCTCCTCGTTGCAAAGCAGTCCGATGACGATCTGCTTCTTCCCTCTTTTCTTGTCGCGGTTGTATCCAAATGCGGCCAGTTCGTTATTATCGCCCTCGAAGTAACTGCTCGTCACATCGTACAAATACAAGCCGGGCTTTTTCTCCGAATGTCTGAGTCTGAACAATCTGTCTTCTATGTCAATTTGATTCCGGCACAGCCATTCAAGATTTGAGTAGAGGCTGTCCTCGTTGAATGCATCGAGGTGGAGTAGAGCCTCCCCGGCATGATGACTGGCGAGCCGCACCGCGGACAACCGCGAGCCCTGGTCAATCACGCGGGCGATTACCTGCCACATCGCGAGCTTCCCATCGCGGTCGGCGCCAAGAGCGCTCTCTATGCCGATACGCCTCGCCACCTCACCAAGGAGATAGACCGCGCCTACAGACATTCCCTGCTGGAGCTTCATCTCGTTCTTACCGAAGTCTATTTTTTTTAGATTGTCTTTGTGCTTCAATGCAAGTGCCAGCGCATTCAAATCCTTTTTCGGCCAATCCGTCAGGTTCAGTATGGTGTGATGGCGGTTCTTGCCGTTCTCGCGATAGCTGTCGCGCAGCAGAATCCTCTCGTATTTGCCGGTTTTGCATCTGTCTATGTGCATCTGTCCTCCTTTTCAAGGCTGTAATCCGCCTTAGTGACTGCATTATAGCACATAAAAAAACAAATTCAAGTCTATTTATAAAAATAATGATAAATATTTTAGTGACTTAACTATAAATAACAAAACACACTTAACTTGTTTATTATTAATTATTTGCAACTATTAAGAACTTTTAATATCCGGAACATCCGTTTTAATGCGAGAAATATGTTTGCGAGCTCGATGACGCAGAGTGCGGTCTTGTCGGTGAGGAGCAAATTTTGGGAGGAAAACAAAGAGAGGAGGTGATCAGGCAGGAATGCCTGACCTACCTTGGTGGAATCTTTATTGTCTTGCTTTTTCGTGGCGGGA
>CAILAO010001099.1 GCA_903832105.1 uncultured Pseudomonadota bacterium
ACAAATCACAGACACAAGACGTCACAACCTGAAGTTTCGGTGGAGATGCGTAGGAAGGCGCGGGAGGTGTGCGATGTAAAAATCTTGGCAAGGAATTTTCCCAATTAGTTTTGCGCCAAATCCAAAAAAAAGAGTGTCTTATCCGAAGTGCAAACAACTCCTTATTGAGACACTTACTTAAGAACGATTCCCGAGCCCAAGGGCGTGGCATCTAGCGCATTTGCTTGCCGCACTGGCGTTTTATAAAAAATCTATTACTATCAATTAGATAAAAAAAT
Source organism: uncultured Pseudomonadota bacterium (assembly GCA_903832105.1). GTDB lineage: Bacteria > Bdellovibrionota_B > Oligoflexia > Oligoflexales > CAILAO01 > CAILAO01. The sequence goes on from CAILAO010001099.1 coordinate 279, forward strand.
TCCTAAAGATTTTTGACGATTATGCCGATAAATGTTATAGAATGTTATGAGGAGGCGGATTTGCAAGTAATCATAACAGAGTGGGCTTTACAAAGTTATTTAGATCTGAAATATCGAGGTGTTTTTACCAACCAGGAGTATCGAAATGTAATTCGTCCGGACGTTAACTTGTTGAAATCTCAGTATCCTGGTAGTCCGAAGTTCAAGCAGAGTTCATTTTGGGGACACGCGACATTGCAAGGAGGCCAAAGAGTGGCTGATGGTTATAAAATGAAATGGGACTCCATTGGACCCGGTCGTGTGGAGCTTAGATTAGGTGTAGCGTTACTTCATAATAGGGTTTTTCTTTGTAGGGCCTATATCAAAGACAGCCCAATAAGAGATAAGCGGGAAGCAGCTAAACTTCAGGTGCATATCCAGATTATTAGGAATCAAATGCACATTGAAAGGGGGCATTTATGATTGGCGACACAATGTTAAAGGAGCGGCATGTCAGCGCTGAAAAATCCGATAAGACAAAACGACTATATGAAATCGCCCTAAAAATGTTAAAAAATGGATTATCCGACAAATTTGTTGTTACCGCCTGTTCTTACGCGCATGAGTACGAAGGATTGTTCAATCTTTTTCTCTTGTGGGATTCTCGCGCAGCAAATGTAGAAGAAAAAAAGGAAATTATTGCTGATATTCAGGAACTTCTCGATGATATAGTCGAAGCAGATAAGGGACCCATTGTTAAACCAAAAATCGAATTCAAAGAGCTTGATGACATTGTAGTTAAAATACGAGTTTTTAAAGAAAAGCTGCGAAGTCTTATTGATCGTCACGGAGGTGTAACGGCTGTTTCCAAAAAAGCTGGTATTCCCCAACCTTCACTAAGCAGGCTGCTTTCTTCGGGATCAATGCCTCGGCGTGCGACGCTATATAAAATAGCAAATGCCTTAGGTGTCGATGAATCCGAAATCGTTTCTGAATGGGTAAGATAAAAGTGCGACTCGTTAAAATATTAAAGTTAAAGCCTATTTGCTTAGTCGTTCGTAATGTCTAGTTTTCCTTTGGTATTTCAATTTTGTCTTTTTCGACTCCAAATCAAGCTTAGCACAATCATAGCAGCTTTGGGAAATGCCTCTTATTAAAGTGCTAGCATCCACTGATCTAACCACCCCGCATTCACACTCACAACTCCATTTGGTTCTTTTATTATTCGGATTTTTACATCTTTCTAAAACTTTCCAGCTCCCAAACCGTTTCCCAGCTATGTTTTTTAATTTTAATTTCGATATTACATCTCGCCTTAGACAGCCACAGCTTTTTGTTGTACCTCGGATCAAATGTTTACCGACAATAGTGACCGTTTTTCCACAAGAACACCTACAAATCCAAATGGAACACCCATCCTTATTACTGGCAAGTTTTGCCCGTCGAAGGACTTTAAGCCTTCCAAAAACCTTACCTTTTAATTCAAGTGGTTTTACCACAAAGACTCCTTTGGGGGACGGCAGATGAAAAGTGCCTAAATACTGAGTTTTTTATAATACTGAGCCTGCTTTCAGTCTTGGCACATAAATCTCATGGCTTTAAACGTAATTTAGATTTTAGCACTCTATGGCTAAGAGGGCTATGGAACCAAAGTAAAAAAAAGAGCGGTTTTATTCACCGCTCTCATCTGTTTCAAGAGAAGACTCCTCGGACTCGATGAATTCTTCTACATCATGAATCCAAAAATAAGTAGATCCGTTATCGAATGAAATAAGGTTGCCATCTGACTCTTCGAAATCAATATATTCATTCCGAGCCATTTCCCATGAAATAGGGTCCATTGTCTTAGCGACGTCAACAGCATCAAGCTCCATCCAGCAGGCCGAGATTTTCTCTGGATAACAAGATCGGATGGATTCTTCGAAGGCTTCTTCGATATCGACTGGAGAAAGATTTTCATTGATAATATGCTTGATTATAAAATCCAAATCAAAATCGACCCCTTCGCCCGGTAATAAACGAGCAAGATCATCTGAATGGCATTTGGGACAATGATTTCCGGGTGCGGGGATGTAACAACTATAGCAAAAAGGTTTGCTGCGATGAAGAGCGATTTTTTGAAGACTTGTCATAATGTCTTGATTTGAATTAGTTCTCATTTGCTTCTCCTTTTAATTTGTAAAGTCTGCGGCTTAAGTTTTTCTGTTTTAGCCGTCCTCGTTAATGGCTGGGACGGCTACAAGAAAAACTGCGTTCATGCAGATGGCTTTTGCGTGAGGTTTATTCTAAAAAACCGTGATGCCGCAAGCCTCGCGGCTTTCTAAGAGAGGAGAAGCAGAGGCGCGTGTTTTTTGAAACCGAGCGATGAAAATAAGCATCGTAATGAACGCTGGGAGCAAACGAAAATTGAAAGGAAAGCGAGAAAATAGATCAAGAAAAGTGTTCAATCAGCTTTCTCAAACTTTAGAGAACTTTTTTGAATTAAGCAAAGCATCAGACCAGGAGAGTTTAGTCAAACTCAAATAGTTTTTTCATGGAAATATTGAGAAGCTTCGCGATTTGCCGCAGGGTAGAAACTTTGGGATCAACCGATCCGCTAACGATATAGTTTAGAGAAGCCCTCGAAAGATGATCACCTGCTTTCTGTATCCAGAAATCGTAAACGGATTGATACCCCTTTCCTTTGATAAGCAGCTCAATATTTTTTCCAAGCGCCTTCAGCCATTTCTGATCGCCACTTTTTTTACTTATACGCCGCAATGTATGTCCTCCGTAAACGTCCAATACAGTGTGCGTTAAAGAAGCATTGCGTGCGTCCAATACATTGGGCTATATATATTGAATTGAAAGACGGGACGAACTTTGGGGAATTAGGGAAAACTCATGAATACCAATAAGATAACCATCCTTTTCGTTGAAGATAACGAGGATATTAGAGATTTTGTGGGGAACAAACTCAAAAAGTCTGGTTACTCTGTTTCTGCGGCAGAGAATGGTTTCATAGCGCTTAACATTCTTAAGGCAGGTTTCGCGCCTACGGTATTACCCGATGTCATCGTGACGGATCTTGAGATGCCCGTGATGTGTGGAAGAGAGTTTGTGAGAAAACTAAAAGATGATGAGGATCTAAATTTGATACCTGTTATTTTGTTTTCCTCTCATCCCGATGCGAAGATACTTGCCGAAGAATTAGGTTTCGATGCTCACCTGCCGAAATTTGCAGACATCTCCGCTGTTGAAGAGACTATCTCTAACCTTTTGAAACCACATTAATTTCAGATAAAAGACGTGCTAAAAAAGCGGAATGTTTGTAACGTGCTATAATAACAGTGAATTATTCGCTAGCCAGAAATTCCGGACACCGCATCATCATAAGCATTTATAATTCGCGTTTTATTTGAGCATATATTGGCCTAATAACCTTCCTAAATTAAAAGATTTTATATTTTTCTTAAAAAATCGCTAAAGTTTTCTAACATTCTTCCGAGCTAATAGTATGGAGGGAGTTCAAAGCTCCCTCACCCCTATTAATGTCATCTAACTGTCTGTTTTTATAAACTTTAGAGGAAGAGCTACATAGGAACAATGCTGTAAACCATTATTCCAAGAAGGGGCCTATATGAGTAAAATTGTTAAAATATTAGGCGGTTACAGGAAGAGTCTTAGTCTTCCATACGTAATGTTATGGACATTATGGCTTTTAGGCGTAGCCGGGTTCGCCTTAGGTAATCCCTATAGCCTAACTTACTCGGGACGTCTCACGGCCTTTACTGGCTCCCCCATTGAAGGACCGGTGAATCTACAAGTTCAATTTTATAACGAGTCAACGGGCGGGGAGGGACTCTTGATCGAGCCAATTCTTTTTACAAACATCTCCCTTGATCAAGGCGTCTTCCAAATCACCCTCGATCTTCAAAAAATTTCGCAAAATGACTTTCACAGAGTTTTTGCGAGCAACGCGCCTGCCTGGATAGAAGTTTCCAACGTCACTGAAAACATACCCGCTGTCTATCCGAGACAGAAGTTTTCCGTCGTTCCTTACGCGTTAAAAATTCCAGTCGATGAAAAGACGCTTGTTTACAGTTCGGATGGCAAGCTGAAAGTGGGTGAGCTGCCTATTCTGACGCTCGAATCCAGCGGCTCCACAAATTTCACGAAGATTAAGTCTGCAAGCAACATTACTCAAGACGTGGTTTACACATTTCCAGCCGCACCAAACGCCGGGGCTTATCTCAAAACAGACTCCGATGGTAACTTTTCTTGGGGAACGCCTTCCGGTGCGGGAGATATGTCGCAGGAGATGTATGACTCTAACCAAAACAGTATCGTCGACAATGCCGAGAAGCTTGGCAATGAAGTGCCGAGCTTCTATCGAGACGCGGGCAACTTAAATTCGGGAACC
>CAILAO010001100.1 GCA_903832105.1 uncultured Pseudomonadota bacterium
CTTGCGCCCCTCCAGGGTCACACCAAGCGCTACGATGAGCCCATCGTCGGCATAACGCTTGGCATCGATAAAGATCACCACGAAGTCCTCTTGCGCTAAAGATCGGGACTGCAATTGCTTGAGTTGATCTGCGGAGTTGCGTTTGAATTGCTTCGACAGGTTCGATGCGCTGATCCCGAACGCTTCTGCGGCCAGAGTCGAACTCTCCTGATACTTGTGAGTGCTTAACCCGTGAAGAAGCTTTCGAAATGCTCCGTTATTATCGTCAAACGGTTTTTGAAGCCTCTGATAGCTCTCAAGCGTGACTTCCTCTCCGGCTTCGACATCCCGGACTCGTGGAACTTTGACCGGGAACTTCTGGTCCCGAAGATAAACGGATCCGTTTTGACAGCCCCAGCGGGCATTATTCCCATCCCGGCTGTGTTTTGTGCCGGCCAAACGCCTTACTTCGTCCTGAAGCTCTTCGGCAACCGCTTTGAGCCCCAAAGGGATCAGTTCCTGGATCACGGTCATCTTCACGTCAAAATCTTCGCTGTAGCTGTCTACGATTCGTTCCATTGCGGCCTTCCGTTTTTCGCTGATCTTTATCTTTGCTTTTCCGCGCTTCCTTGCTACATTATCCGAGGGCATGGGTTCTTCTCCTTTGAGCTGTTTCAGCAGCTCGGTTGTTTGTTCTGAAGAGAGAACCCTGCCTCTTTTTTCACCGAGTTTCAACTAAATTTAGCATACCGCCAATTCCCATAGCCGTCTCCGTTGTTTCTCACTACTTTTAAAAATTCATAATTGCTACTGCGCTGCTTAGCGAGCATCTTGGATTCTTCGATCATCATTTTCTCAAATAATGCGCATAGGGTACTATATTTGCGTCCGCTGAAATTAGGCACAGCTATTTTCGCTTTTAATCCATTTATGGACCATGTTGTAGAGTCCGAGCATATCAGACCGTGACAACTTTTCCTTTGAGACTAAAATCTCCTTGTTGGATTTCCCCGTGCCTAAGTCGCAGGCTGAGACTATGAGCATTCCATTCGCATCAACGTCAAAAGTGATCTCGATTTTAGGCGTACCAGCTTTTGCGAGAAAAATACTTTCCATGCTAAGACTTCCGATGCTTCTATTTTGCATAACATCAGTCTCTTTTCCTTCATAAATCTGGAACGCTATGGAAGTCTGATTATCCTTGGTTGTAGAAAAGATTTCTGATTTACGAGTGGGTATAGTCGTATTACGTCCAATTAATTCCACGAATTTATTTTCGGCTACACCAATGCCCAAAGGATGGGATTGTACGTCAAGCAGAAAACAATCCTTAAGATCTCCAGCAAGAACTGCGCTTTGAAGCGTATTTCCTCTTACCACTAAAGTCTCCGGATCCACACCTGGTACAATCTTATTGCCGAAAAACCTCTCAACTGCACGCCTCACTGCTGGCATTCGTGTCTGCCCGCCAATCAATAAAACACCATCAATGTCGTCTTTGGACAAATCAGCCGTATTTAACGCTTGCTTACAGATTTCTAGACTTTTCTCAACAAGGTCTTTTGTTATTTCTTCCAGCAGACTTCGTTTAACAACCAGGTTTAAGCATTCCCCCTTATAAAAGTACGGGATAGACAATTCCACGCTTTCTGAAAACGATAAATTTTTCTTCGCTTCTTCGGCCGCCTCTTCCAAGCGCATGCATGCCACAGAATCTTTTTTGACATCAAATTGAAATTTGCTCGCGATTTCTTGACATAAATAATCCATCAGGCGATCATCAAAATCCTTCCCACCCAGACTCATATCACCACAAGTGCCTTTCACCTCTATAATACATTCGCCTGTTTTAATGATTGACGCATCAAATGTCCCTCCGCCTAAATCGTAGACGAACAAAGTAAGCTCTCCAAGTGCTGGATTCATTCCATACACCAGAGATGCAGCCGTGGGTTCATTGATTAATCTAAGCACCTTAATGCCGGCAATTTCACCGGCATCCTTAATTATCTGTCGTTCATCAACTCCAAAAGAAGCCGGCACCGAGAGGACAGCTCCCGATATTGGACAACCCAAAAATTCTTCGGCCTGTTTTTTAAGCATCGCTAGTATCAAGGCGAACAGGAATTGAGGGTGTTGCTTCTGGCCATTCCAAAAAGTGCCCCTTTCTTTTAATATTTTTCGTTTTATAGTTCCCGCGACAAAATTTTTAAATTCGAACCTCTTCGCGTGATTCCTTGCTTCATGCCCGACATACCAACCACCATACGTGGTTAGCATAACCGTTGACGGAGAAGAGTATTCCCCAAATTTGTTGGGAATGATCACTAACCTCCCATCTTTAATGCCACACACCCTGCTATTGGAAGTGCCCAGATCAATTCCTATAACCGTACAGGATTTAAAAGATAACGATCTCGAAATTTTTTCTAGATTTGTCTCTTTAATTTGTGAGGGGTGTAATCGCTTTGCTCTAAGCGGCGGTTCGGCTTTCTGCCGCGATGCGTTCTTCAAGCTGGCCTTGCACTTCCAACACGCTTGAAAAATAGGATTATTTTTCTGCCCGCAAGAGGGACATATTTTTGATTCTATTCCCATAGACCTCACTTTTAGCACCTATTTTAATCGTTGGTAAGATCACCTTATTACTTCCGGCTATTTCAGAGTCAAATCTTCCAGACATTCTTTCCAAGGGCCTCTTTTAATTCTTCATCGAAACCGGTTATGTTGCAGCCTATACGGGAATTTCCATCGGAATCGGCGCATCCCGTCTGTTGGATAGCCTTTGACATTTGAGTCGCAACGTCCCAACTCTTCGAGATTGGAGAGTTGAATCGATATCTTGATCCGAATACGTGGGATTGACGGGTACCCATGTCGACACTTCTTGGCCGGACCTCACAAGAGCATCGATCTCCGACAGAAGATTCTGTTGCCTGCCTTCGAATTTGACTTCGCAACGATTGGTGGCAGCATTTTTAGCTGCATTTGGCGATGCAGTGATAATAGATCCAAACTCGAATCCCTCAGACAAAATATAGATGGGTTCGTTTGTCAGGTTTCTGAATACAATCCTGACAACTTTCGGAAAACTCGGATTAATGGAATCTCGCCTAGTATCGATGTAGAAATTGGTGATTGATTTGCGAGGGTAAAGATAACAGAGGACAAGAATTGAAGGCGCTGCAGCCGCAACAAGTCCGATAACATCCCATATCCCCCAATAAGCCATGCATTTCAAGAATTCCATATTTTTCTCCTCCTGTTGAATAGTACGCGAACAATACTCAGTGCGAAAGGAACGGCTACTTCTAAGACATTCAACCTGTCTGTACCCTTTGGGATGACTGTACCTGCCATTGGTCAAAAGGGAAATAGGCGGTTACGAACACTGAGGCGGAACAGTCGAATCGTCTGAGAAGGTTCGCTTTACTCGCTTGGACATTTTAAAATATAGGAGCCAAATTAGAGCAGCAAATACAGTCATGATCCTGTTTATCACAAATTGGTCTAAAGCAGCGCTTGACCGCACAACGTCATTAAACACAAAAAACAAGCAGATTGTTGCTGATGCTGCACTGGCTATTATCATGAAAAGAAGCAACTGTTTTGCTGCCTTCAATGCATTGGGCTTAAGTTTGAGCATTTGATAAACAACTATCAATTGAAAAATTCCTATCGCAATCATCAGAAAAGCATCTAAGGCTACGTATGCAGAGAAAATAGACGGCGGGCTTATTGCTATCGCTGAGCTAAATTCGCTGAAGAATTTAAGACTATTCAATAAACCACCCAAGCCATTCGCGAACACAAACAGAATGAGCCAACCGCCGATACGAGTATAACGCAGCTCTTTCACACCGAACCTCCTTTTCTATTGAATGGCGCCAAGTACCGTTTTACTAACGTAAAAAGTAATACCAGAATAGAAAGACTCCTGCAATTATTGTC
>CAILAO010001101.1 GCA_903832105.1 uncultured Pseudomonadota bacterium
GTCAGGATGGCATCAAGACTGTCGATTATCCCAAACTGACAGCGCTCCTAATTGAAGCAGCGAAGCAACTCAAGGCCGACAATGACGCGATGAAAGCTGTGCTCTGCAAAATCAAGCCCGATGAGGCGTTTTGCGCACATTGATCCATAAATGACAAGTAAGTTTAAGGAAAAATCGCTGAATCGTCACCTTTAAAAAGACGAACAAGTTCAGACTTCACGGCCTCTGATTACGGTTGAGCTATAATCTGCGTCACGTGATTTGCAAGGTAGCGAAGCCAATCATATTCATGAAGAATGATTGTTTTTGAATAAAACGTTTCGTCACCTTGAGTGGATGTGTTGTAATCATAAACAGGACCCTCTGGATCTGCATAGATCGAGTCGCGAACGTAGAACATGCCCTGATTATGGCAGCCCCCGCGAGAGGCATAGGAAGCTTCAAGCTTTATAGATGTATTTTCGAGTTTTGTGGCGCGCTTCAAAAGCCGATCTTTTTCCTCTGGAGCGACACCTTCTTTGGCAGCTTCTGCGCGAAGCTTGGGAGGCTCTTCTTTCATGTATTTGCGAGTACGTTCGACAAAGTTACAATTTCCAGCATCGTGATCATCGGTATAGCCGACGATCATGACTGCATGCCAGTAGGCAAAGTGGTTATAAATCACAAGAACTGGCGCTTCGTTCTCGACAAGCGCTTCTTTGACTTGCTCAACAATATCCGCTGGAGTGACGCCGACATTCCATTGATCTGACGCCGGATCAGCAAAGATGACTTGGCGTTCGAAGGTTGGGACCTTTACGAAACCAGTCGTGATGGTTTTTCTTTGATCAATCCAATTGAAGGACGTACCAAACTGTGCGCCTTCTGCATTTGGATCTGCCGAAGAATAGTTTCCTTGAGCGTCAGTCGTGTACCAGTCCTTTGTAAAACGATATGATTTGTTGAGCACGCTTTTATGGCTATTCCAGTTAAAGAGAAAAATTGAGTCGGTCTTCCAATTCTCAACACCATTCCCAGATTCATCGAGTCCAGCTAAATTCATTAAATATCGTTCGCTAAGATCTCCCGGTCCATCGGGATCCAGGGATAACGCGGGATCCAGTTTATGAAGCCACCATTCGGCAATGCCTGTGAGCGACATATAAAGACAGCTTCCGGCCTCATCTTGATCGGGAGCCCTCATGATAAACGGTAGAAGTTTGATAAATCCTTCAGTGTAGTTTTGGGGAAGGACGGCGAAGCTCTCAATTGGAGCTGTCCCTTCAATTTCAGGCTGATTTGGCCACTTGAGCCCTTTTACGACCAGGTCACTTTTCCCGGCAGGAGCTCCTAGAGCCACCGTCGAAAAACTCAATAAAAGAACAATTTTCGCGAAAAACCTAGTCATCGTATGTCCTCCGTATATCCTCTGAGATGCACATGTAAGGTGTTCGATTGCTACAGGCGGCCCGATTCTATCATGGTTTTTCAAATTTACAAGACGATGACAAAAAGTCTTGGGATTACGGGAGACAAAAGCCCGGTAAGTCAATTTGACATTGGGGAGATACCCCGTAGGAATAGGCAGGCAAATCTACATCTATTCGCTTAAAATCAGAGGCTAGGAAAGAACACAAAGTACATTCCGAGGGTCACTACCACAGCGGACGATGCAACAATACCCCCGAGAACGACTCCTTTTAAAGACGACCTCGTTGGGAACGCTTTCCTGCAAATGATGCTCAAAAAAAGCTGCAGTGCGACAACTGAATCAATTGCGATACAGGAGGGGCAAAAGACCCCAATCCCGAACTTCGAATAGAGAAACAGCGTCATCGAAATCAGAAAAGCTACAATATTCATCAAGAGATATGAATAGGCAAAAGCAGAAACCCGCGTGTGGATAAGGTAACCGAGCGTGAGCAAAACGATACCAGCAACGAAGTAAGAGAATCCGTAGTATCCGAGTGGTATGCCGAAGATCGTCGACCAACTGTCCTGGGCGACCGTATCACAACTGAACTTTTCGTTAATGTTACAAATGGAGTCGGACTCCTGTTGAACCTGCAAATTCTTAAAATCTATTTTGGGTTCAGCTTGCGGGTCTTCGAAATTGATCTTAGGAGTCTCTTTTGGAGTTTTTATTTTAATGTCATGTTGAAACGAATAAGTGGTCGCAATAAGTCCCAGAATCGTTGTTAAGATGCTTAATAAAACCCATATCTTTAATTTCGGGACCATACGTCTGCTACTCGCAACCAACTTAGGCCATTCACATTACCACCTAGTTTGTGGCGCATTTCGCACCAGAAACTATTTAAGTTTATAAGAGATAATAAGAATTAACATCCTAAAAGTGAATCAAGTCCGAAATCCGAAGGAAGGTCACGCAAGACATTCTGAAGTTCTTTTTCGAATCACATGGCGATTACTTAGCATTTTTCGCGTTCGAAAATGACTTAGTGACATGTTCTAAAAACACACTTTGAATGGCACTTTTCCCGTCCTCTTGAAAGCCATCATCAGCTGCATCGCTAAGCATATAAATTTCCATCTTTTTGTCGGTGTCACTTTTTGGCAGTGTGATGAAGTAAGTCTCCACAAGGCCCTCGATTGGAGAGCTGTTTGAGGCCCCCTCTGCAATGGTACCGGCATCGTTGTAATTGTTTCTTCCGATCACATAACCGTATTTCATTGGGAAGACGTACAGGGCTGCTTGGTATACGAAAGAATCTGAATATATATATTCAAACTTATAGACATCTTCCGCGCCGTTACCCGAAACATTGTGATACAGTCCTGTTGGTTGAAAGTTTGGACTTATATCCTCTGGAGATTTTATAACTTCGCTCCTGAACATTGTTCCTACAGCGTCCGTATTGCCGCCGTCAATTTGGATCGCTGAACGCAGCGCTATAACCGTGACCGGATGCTGATCAACGCCGGTTTTTCTTGAGAACCACTGAGGGTCATATAATTTTGGCGTGCCGCTTCCGGTGTAAGCCATTGCTAACATAGCGTTTCTCCTGGATTGATCACAGAAGATATCGAGATGGACTTTAAAGGTCGTTGAAATCGTGGGGTCTTTTTTTGCTTCGGTGCAGAGATCGTCGGCAGTTCCTGTCGTGGCAAGCGTGGTTCCCACAGAAGTATCAGGGCCGTAGACTGGCCCTTTATTTAGCCCGTCTCCTGATCCAGTGTTCGAGCCCGAACCACTATCTGTTCCGGGAACAGCGTCACTTCCGGCGTTCGTTCCTTTAGCTTTTCCATCTTGGCTTTTAACGGTTCCTCCCCCGTGAAATCGAGCTGCGCTTCCTGGATCTAGGCCACAACTCCCGAGGAAAAGAGCTATCAGTATCCCACAGGATATCTTGCTGGAATAGAGAGATTTTTTTACTAAAAAGTCCACGATTTTAGTTGCGCCTTTTTTTCTACCGATGCGAGCCATGATATAGAAACCTCCCATTGTGTTTCTGGAGTTATCAAAATCCTCTATCGATTATTTAGTTTAATTTAAGGGCTCAATGAGAACATTTTTTCTGCCGCAAAAATGACCCCGGTTTGTCGGCGATTTTCTTATAACATCACTCTTTCAGGCGATAAAAGAAACCGGCCCCTCCTTCTAATGTTTATCGGCAAAGCATTAGATAAACTTGAGAGAAAAATATATCTACTTGTTATTAATATGGTTTTTGTGCATTTTTTTTAACGTTTTTTTTAAGATAGCTCGGAAAATCCACCAAACGACCGAGTAAAGCCGTTAAATTGTCGATGTCACCTTTGTAATGGGAACATCACGGGCTTCATGCTGTGAAAGTTCTAAAATTCCTTCAAGAATGGCATAAGGACTTGCGCATTGCCCACCATTAGAGGTCCGAAGGCTCATCTCAAGAATGGCACTGATGGGGCCTATACGATCACCTAAAATATCCAACGAAAGTGTGTGTGCCTTGAGATCGATGGTTTGCTCCTTCACCCCTCCCCGGCGTTTTTTTCGTTCTCTTGTCGAGATGAAGTGCGTTGCCCCTTTAAAATCTGTCAGTCTTTTATCCAACGCTTCTCGGGAGAGAAAACGCGGTGAGATATCTGTGACAGCAATTCTAAAAGTCACCTTTTCGGGTAGCGCAGCCTTCCAATCGGATGTGACAGGAGATGCTGGTAATTCGGCGGCATGGGAAATTCCGAGGTAATCGGGGATGAACTGATTCGTCCGAGAAAAAATTTCTTCAGGACTTAGATTTGTATGGAATTTAGCGGCAAATAGCTCATGGTCAGATGAAATGCCAAGGGGCAGCGCCGGCCCCATGGTTAGCTTTGGCCTTGGGTGAAAGCGTTGATCGTAAGAAATGTCGATTTCTGCCCGCTTAAAAGCCCTCAAAAAGATACTTTGAAGATCTAGCGTGGTGACTAAAATTCCCGGCCCGACTTTGCGATAAGAAAAAAGAAAGTGTCGTTCCGGCGCGTCTTGTTTCGGTCCAAAAGAAATCCGAGAGCGCGCTGCAAGATCGGCCTGGAGGGGTTTTGAGACGATCGGTGCAAGTTCATTTCCAGCTTGGCAAATACCGCAGGAATGACAGCAATCAATCGTGCAATCCGGGGTCGTTTTACCTGTGTAAGCATTTTTATACTCATCGACAAGAAAAGACTGAAGAACACGGCTATCGATAAAGTGCCAAGGCAGTTTTTCATCAAGAGGTTTTTCTCTAAAGATTTCCTTAGTGAAATCGATGCCAATCTCGCTCTTCATGTCCTCGATCGCCTTGGTCCAGGCATCGAACTTAAACATATCCTGCCAGGCGTCAAAATTAGCGCCAAGCTCATAGGCTCGCTCGATAAGTTTTGCGGTTTCGCGGGACCCGCGCGCCAAAATGCCTTCTACATAGCTAAGCTTAGCATCATGAGTGCGAAAGGATACATGATACCCCCTATGCAAGGAGTGAAGGACAAGAGTTTGTCTTCTTTTAGCTTCATCGAGACTAATTTGTTCACACCATTGGAACGGTGTGTGGGGTTTCGGTACAAAGTTTGATACAGAAACGGTGATGTTGTTGCGGCCTCTTGCCCCTGCGACCGCTGAAAAAGCATGGTGACAGGCCCTATTAACTAAGTCTCCGATGGCTTTAACGTCGTCATCTGTTTCTGTTGGAAGCCCGATCATAAAATAGAGTTTAATTTTCTGCCAGCCGAATTCAAAAAGTCGAGCGATCGAGTCAATGATCTCTTCATTGGTGAGCTTCTTGTTGATAACGTCTCTAAGCCTTTGAGAACCGGCTTCTGGAGCGATAGTAAAACCTGACTTATGTTCAATTCCAAGAAGTTCAA
>CAILAO010001102.1 GCA_903832105.1 uncultured Pseudomonadota bacterium
CATCCACAGCACCAATAGTTAAAACGCCAGGATTATCAGCCGGCATCAGTACTGTTTCATCAGTCGTGCGATCAACAAATTTCACGCCTTCGCCATCCGCCATGATTCTAAATTTCGAGAGATGATCGAAGTTGCGCGATTTCGCGTCGACGCGAAGGTAGTAAGTTCCCCGATTTAAGAGGACCTTAACGATCTCACGGGCATGTGCTGAGTACCGATCAGCATCAGGATCACGGGAGTGGTCGCGTCCATCTTGCACAAGCCTTCCAGCGCCGATTTCTTTATGATTAGCGTCTTCAAGAACCAAGTCGAGATTCTGAGGCGTCTTATAGTCTTTACTTTCAGCAAAGTCGTTCCATGCGAGAACCACTTTGACAGGTGTTTTATCCTGGGTCACTTCCATGCGAACATAGCGATTCATATATGGTAGAAGCACATGGCTATCTGTTTCATCAAATTCAGTCTTGGCGTGATATGTTGTATTACCAAAGTTGCCTGCGGCATTGATCCAGAGAATTCCTTGCTGAAGAGCACGGTTTACTTCGCGGTTTACAAACCCGCCGCCGCCAGTCGCATTTCCGCCGTACTCCCATACTTGAGAATAGAGCACAATGTCGGCTTTCAGAGCGATCACTTGATCGATCGCCTTTACGAAATTAGTAAATCCATTTGTATTAAGCAGAAGAAGCTGCGGTCCCGGGATCGAAGCATCGTAGGTATTTTTTCCAGTACAAAGCGCGTAGAGAATCTCAGCAAGTTTTGTTCCGTGCGCTGTGTCTTGAGCCCTGTTTCCTGGAGCATCAAATAGCTGAACCGTAGGTGGCAAATAACGGCCCATCGATTGTTTTACACCAAAAAAACCATTATCAAGGACTGCAATCCGAAGGTTTTGGCAGTGATATCCTTGGTCATGATAGCGGCTAAGATTTAAGGCCGATACTAACTGGGGAAGATTGGAGATACTAGCATTCGTCAAGGGGGCTTCATCAAAAATTTGCGCCGAAATTCCAGCCTGGTTTGGGTCACTTTGTCCCTGACCAACGGTCGGATTTCCTCCAGGGCTTACTGGAGAGTCACTCTTATCATCAGCCCGCTTTGCAACCTGATCACATGCTAGAACAAGCGAAAAAGAGGCTAAGCATAACCATGTAAAAGCAACTTGACGTTTCATAAAAACTCCGAGGGGACAGCGACGACTGTCCCCCTTTTGAATTTACAAATTCACCGATTAGTAGCCGTAGCCAGAGCCGTAACCAGAAGAAGATCCATAGCCGTACTGTTGCTGATAACCGAAACCTGAACCTTGGTTGTACCAGTTACTTCCCGAGTCAAAACGCGTACGGGAATATCCGCACCAGTTCCAGCTTTGCTGGCAAGCGGGTCTTGGATAGTAGAAACGGCAGCATGAGGTGCGACAAAATTGGTATGGGCGTTGGTTATATGCCCAGTAGCTATTCGTATTAACTAAGGAATATGCTCTTGGATAATAATTGCCGTAATAATTGTTGTTGTTGTTGTTCACATCAACGTTCACATTTGAATTGTTAATGTCACTAATGTTAATCCCGGTGTAATTACCACCACCGAAATCTTGACCACCGTTGTTGTAATTCGGGCGAGGATCATGCCATGACTGAGTCGAAGAATCGGCATCAAGTTCATCGGTCGATGCCACTACGTTCGCAGTTTTGGCATCCGTCCAAATAGCGTCGGCTGTCACATCACTGATTGATTCGGCAGAACCGCTGTAAAGCGCCATTTTGGCTTCGCTGTTTTTAAGATTACCTTGCTCATCTCGTGGAACTTCGATCACAACGCCAGGCAGTTTCGCATATTCTTCTGCCATCGCTTTGTCTTGTTCCGTTAACGTTGGTTCTTGATTCGCGGCTGGTTCGTCCTTACTTTTCGTAGAGCAACCAACGAAAGCTAACGTGACGCCCATAGCCAACACGACTGATACTAAACGTCTACTCATTTTTCTCCCTCCTATAATGGATTGATGATAGACTATTACTTCCACAATAAAACTCATACAAAGCCTTGAACGGGTATACTTATACGACAGTTTGCATTAGAATGTCAACTGAATTTTAACATATTTCTAACAGCGCCAATATGACGCATAGTAGACGTTGATTTTATAAAGAAAATTATTAGAATAAATATTAAGAGGTTTTATGATTGTATATAATTTCTATTGAACAACTATATTAAGGTTACGATCAATTCCATCCCTGATAAAGCCAAACTGGGCTTGATTGGTAGTTTTAAGGGAAGTCAGAAGACGGATGGTTATCTGAAGGTCGTTGAGAGGTTTTCCGTCAATTTTCGTAACGATATCGCCATCTTTAAAGCCAGCTTTCTCAAAAATCGACTCTTTGTCGATATCCCACAATCTAAAGCCGACAAGTTGACCATTTTGGTAGTGGGGAACTGCGGCTGCTTGCATCAAAATCTTGCTTAGTTCCTTCTCTAAGATGTGGTCTCTCAAGGTAGAAGATAAATGCACCGTGTCGCCATTACGTTCAAAACCACCAGTCCCGAAATTTGCACTGGGACCTGCTAGTGCCTGAGCACTAGACCTTTGGGCATATTGCGACGTCTCGCCCACGCGCACGGTAAATGTTCTACCTTTTATTTTCATCCGAACGCTGTCACGCATGACGCCCTCTATTGAACAGTCCTTCCCAAACTCGGTCCCTTCACGAACCGCAAACGTTTTCTGGGATGCGACTTCTTTAACCAGCGCCACACCAGCCTGGTCTTTAGTCGAGGCGATCACGCCCAAAATGCGATAATCAGTTTCTTCAGCAAATGACGCTGTCGTGAAGATACTGACTCCGACGAATATAAGGAAATTGGAGAACCATCTCCTCCGTAGCAGCTTCAAGCAAAGGTCTTTCATAAACAACTTCTGAAATATCATGAGCTTATATTAACCTCTCCATTACAATGCAGGCACTAGCTGATCAAAATCATTTCCAAAAGCAAAAGCTCTCCCCCCCTCCTAAGATAGAGGGGGATACTCGATACCTTGCAAACTCCGGACCGAAAGGAGGAAGAGGAATAAAATTACTTTGTTGCTAAAAATATAATGGGTTAGCCACTTAGCTTCGTCTGAGTCTATTCCGAAAGATCGACAAACTTTAGATTTCTGTCAAAAAATACAACAGCCTTGTCAGCCTTTTTTGACACAAGTTTCGCTTATTCCGCGTTTTCTCACAATTTATGTGGGTTTCTATTGGGACAAGCCTTGTCGCTGCATCGCTCGGGAATTGTCTTGGTTCCCTCCACCATCAAGGCTCCGCAGATGGCATCTGGTGTGGCCCCCCGTTTATAGGTGCAGATATTTCCGGTGGGTTTCGTTGAAGTGCTGAACTTACATTTTGGCTTTGCGTCTGAGTTGCACATCCAATAAACGCCGTATTTTCCTTGAATGGAAGCCATAAAACCATTTTTGCAAAGAGGACATTTAACATTGGTGACTTCGGAAATATGCTCTGCCTGTTTCGCCGGTATGTTTTCTTCGTTCATTTGTGCTCTCCTATTTTGACAAGAATTGCCGCGCCTTATTTTCTTAGTAGACAAATTTTTCTTTATTTACTGTACATCTTGATCGACTGTAGATCAAGATCCGGCCCACGTCCCAAATAAAAAGGGGGGCTTTTCGCTCCCCTTTTTATCAAAAACTGCACCTAGCTTGTGTGCTCTTTATTTGTCTTTTGGCATCGAATTTTCGAAGCCTGATATCGAGCACTTGTTGTCAGAATCCTTGACGATCTTGAAGTTGATTTTACCTTCTCCTTCACTACTCCTCACGAGACC
>CAILAO010001103.1 GCA_903832105.1 uncultured Pseudomonadota bacterium
AGACTTTTAGTCCCCTTTATCCCGGCGTTCATCCGTTTCTTCTTAAGTGCAAGGGTGCATACTTATAAATATCTTAATTAAGAAGCGACGTATTGCAAATGAGCAGAGCCATAACCATTTGATTAGGACGTTGTATATCAAAAAGTGGATGATTACCTTTGTCATTTAAAAGAAGAAAAGGAGATCGATTTTATGAAGTTGAACTTTGACGTACCACGTGAGCTTCACCTCCGGCTAAAAAGACATGCCGGAATTTTAGGCAAACCCCTTACCGTTTACCTAAAAGAGTTCCTGCTTGGAACACATACAGATGAAGCCTTTGAGGTCTTGCTGTTACAAGAAGGTTGTCTGAAATTAAAAAAAGATGCTTCAAAAGCGTTGAGAGGAGTTTAGAAACTAGTGATTGTTAAGGATCTAAATAAACTTTCCTACCATTGCGCTCCGGCGCAGGCCTACATATAAGAGGGGTTTACATGGAGACACTGCATCTACCAGATACTCAAACAAACTCCCCATGTTCTATTCTTAGGGATGGAGCATCGCTGCTAAACCCGGCAGTCTTTCTGCGACATCATATTAATATGATGTTCTTTCATTCCATCTCATCTTATCCTATGTCAAGAGTTTGGAAGCATCGCAGATCAGAAAAAAGGGAAGAGAGTCTTAGTACTAAGAGTAATCGTAACAAGAAAATGAAGTGTAGTGTAATGAAGCTAAGCTTCGATGCGAGTCGAAGACTCGCATGCGGTTCGAACCTGCAAAGTCTTCGACTTTGCAGGGGAAACCCTAATATCTATGATTATGAAACATGCTTAAACAGCATTTTTTGAGGAGGTTTTTTATGTCGAGAAAAAGTAAAAATGATCATGATGAAAATAAAATCGGCTTCTTAACCTTCGTTGAGAAGACTTTTCCCGGGTCCAATCCTAAGCCGAACTTTAAAGGTTCGATCCCAACCGGATGTTGCAATCTCGATCTGATCTTACCTTCAAACGGTATTCCATCTCGCGGGATCACCGAGGTCTACGGTCCAGAATGCTCAGGTAAATCTACCTTAGCGTTATATCTTATGTTAAATGCTTCTAAGATCATTGGGAAAAAGTGTTTATATCTTGATTTTGAACATAAAATGCAGCCCGATTATGCAAGAAAATTAGGCATCGATTTTTTTGATCCTTCCATGTCCAATGGAGACCCCTCTTTCTACCTCCTCCAGCCTCAATCGATCGAAGAGGCTTATCAATATATCGACAAATACGGTCAAGATTTCTCTTTAATTGTGATTGATTCTGTCACTGCCATGCGTCCGCGAGAAAAGAAAAAATCTTCCAATGATGAAGATACTTATTTTGAGAATCCATCACTGGTTACCAAGGTTTATTCTGCGTTCTTCTCTTACGCAAGTCACAAGGTCTATGAGCACGACCTTGCTCTTCTTTGCCTAAGCCAAACACGCATGTCAGGCGACACACATTTTCGCATGACCGAAAAGCCCTCTGGCGGTCGCGCTCAGCGCCACTTTATCTCTCTTTCTATAGCTCTTTCCCCTTCTGCCCTGACAGGCTCCAAGAGTGTTCGAGGAACGAAACTCTGTCCCGTTACCGATAAAACTCTTCCCAACCAACCCCTTTTAACTCACGTAACCGCCACGATCGTGAAAGACTGTGTTGGCGGCAGTCGCGGTCTCCAAACGGAGTTTTACCTATTTAACGATGGAGGAGTTTGCAACGCTTATCCATTGCTGGAGCAAGCTAAAAAGGTGGATATTTATAAAGTCGGAGTTACTGGATATCACCAGCTCTTTACTTCGAATGAATCTAAAGAAAGAAAGGCTATTGTAAAGGACAGTACCTTATTGCCCTTCCTAAGAAAAATTGAACTCGATCGAGATGCTATGATTGCTTTGATCGTTCATCAATATGACTTCGATAGGTTGTTAAACATTTACCGCAGATCTGCCGCTCCTAAACCTATCATCCGAGACGAATCGGAGTATTTATACGGAGATCATAAGGAAGAGTCCCCCAAAAAAAGTCCGTCTAATGATGATGATTCCTGCGATACCTTCCAAAGTTTATTAGATGCAAGTTAAAACCTCGGTTTCACGATCGTATTCATTAAGTGACTTTGTGAAAAACTAATAAATTTTAACGGAGGTATCCCCATGCTTTATGCCATCTACAAGAACGAAAAATGTCGTGTGCTGAGACGTGCTAAAAACCGATCCCGGATTCAGTGTGGTGAAAAAATCCTTGTTGTGAAGACAGCAGAACTCAGCGAGCTGGAAGATGTAAGGGTCCCATCAAAACAAGAGGTTGCCATCGCTGAAAAAGAACCTGCCTAGTTTTTTTATCTCTGTCCGAGCTCAATCAAAAACCGCTGCTCCATCCATCCTGGTTCAGCGGTTTTTTGGACCTCATCATCTTTCCCCGTCGAGCATGAATATTTCTCTTTCATTAAGATGATCCTGGCCAAGTGCTGTCTGAATCGGTTTGGGCTACACTCAACTCTGATAGATTTTGTCAGAGGAAAGAATAGACTCACGTCCATATCTTGTCTTCTCTTGTTTTCCCTGTGTTCCTCTCCCGATTCCGCTTTGTACTTATTTGTTCTTATGGTGTTACTGTGGTGTAGATGTGCCACCTTATGGAGGATTCTCATGCGAATCAATATGGTCGTAAACGACTATATCCATGAAAATATCAGGAAATGTGCTGCAGCCTATGGCTTATGCATCAAAGATTACCTAAGGATGTTCCTTACCCGCACACACGACGAAACGTCCTTCAATCTCCGTATGAATTATGATCCTTGGCTCTGTCCTCAGATCCCCCCATCGGCCGCAGATCATACGATATCTCCTTCTCCCACGCACTACAACCCACTTCCCTAAAGTTTAAGATGCTTTATTATGACCAAAAAGAAAGTGATCCGCGCCCCCTTTATCTAATTTGTGAATCATCCCTCTCAACTGATGTATTCTCCCGAGGACCTGACGCTGTTCGTCTTGGCGAGCATGCTCGGAAGTACGAACATGATTGCCCCCCATGATCAATTCCTTTATTGATAGCGTGAAAGGAGTTTTGCTTTTTGAACGCACCTGATGAAATAGAAAACTTTGGGACGCGCCTCACGTCCATTATGAAGGAACGCGGCATCTCTGTGAGAGAGGCTGCCCGAGTTGCTGGTCTCAGCTCTTCTACCGTCTCGGAATGGCGGTCGGGTACAACTCCCTCTGACTTTGAAGCCGTGCAAAAACTAGCCAATCTTCTCGGTGTAACCTTATCTTTTCTACTTACCGGAAAAGATGACTCCCGTCCCTCTGGTCCACCGTCTATTGCCGAATTATTCGAGAGATCGGGTCAAGTCCACTCTGGAATATACTATGTGCAAATCGAAAAACTGGAGATGCGGCAATTTGTCCCACCGACCTCTATCCCAAAGAAGAATCAAGCCGATAATGATGAACAATAAGATCTTCTACATCGATGATGATGAAAACATTAGATTTATTTGGTCTGAGACCCTTCAAAAGATAGGTTTTGAGGTGATTGCTTGCGAGAATGGTCAAATCGCTCTCGATCGTCTTAGCCAATGTTTGCAGCCTCCCTTACTGATTATTTCAGACTTGCA
>CAILAO010001104.1 GCA_903832105.1 uncultured Pseudomonadota bacterium
AAGAAACCTATCTGACCTATTTTAAAGATATCAAGGCTGTTCCCTGGAGTGTTGTTGTTTTCCAGAAAAAAAGTGGAGTCTATTTTTCGAGTTTTAAAAACTTCGCCTTCCTGGTCATTCTAGTGGGATTTTTTTTCCTTTGCATCATGATGGTCAATAAAAAAGTCAGCGGGTCTTTTATCGGCTCGATCAACCGTCTTATAAAAATCGGTGTGTCGGAATGGACGCAAAGCCGCATGACAGCCCGAATTCCCGTTGACTCTCAAAACGAATTTGGTCAGTTGGCCATCGCATTGAATGCGATGGCTGATAAACTTGAACTGTCCACAGTTTCTAAAGAGTATATGGAAAAAATTATCAACTCAATGATGGATATTTTACTTATTGTAAATATGAGAAGAGAGATCGTGAGGGTTAATCCGTCCCTTGAAAGAAGGCTGGAGTATGATAAGGGTGAACTTGTGGGAAAACATTTTAAAACCTTGCTTGCAGATCAAGGCGGGGAGGAGTCGCTTTGGGAGAGTCTTCATAAGCATGCGATTATATACTTGGAAACTACTTTTAAGTCACAGTCAGGAAAAGAAATCCCAATTATGATGTCAAGTTTCGTGATGGAGAGCGGTGAAGGGGCGGAGATTGTGATCACTGCGCGTGATATGACAAAGGTCAGGGCGGCTGAGGAAGAGAAAGAGCAAATGCAAAAACAAGTGTTTTTTTCCTCAAAAATGGCATCCATCGGGGAATTGGCAGCCGGAATAGCGCATGAGATTAACAATCCTTTGGCGATTGTAGTCACGGGAACTGAAACGTTGGGTGATTTGATCGAATGTGATCCTATAGATAAAGGGAACATTAGAAGGATCATTGAGCGGCAAATTCATACTGTTGGGAGAATTTCAAAAATTGTAGACGGTCTAAGACAGTATATAAGATCTGAAGACGAAAAGATTGAAAAAGTAGATGTTCACGCAGTTATTGAGGAAACAGTCTCGCTTTTACAGGGTATTTTTGGGAAGAAGGGCATTAAATTTGAAAAGCGCCTTAATGCAACAGAAATATTTTTCGCAGGACACGTGGGAAAGCTGCAGCAAGTATTTATGAACCTATTTTCGAACGCGAGAGATGCGCTCGAAAAGAAGGACGAAGGTGTCATTAAAATCGCCACTTATAATGAGGATAAGAAAATAGTAGTAAAAATTTCAGATAATGGCTGCGGAATTGACAATGAAACAATCAAAAAAATATTTAACGAATTTTTTACGACAAAAGAGACAGGTAAAGGGACCGGTCTAGGGTTAAGCATTTCCCGATCAATCATCGACGCGCTTAGGGGCACTATCGAGGCGGAGTCTAAGGTCGGAATTGGCTCAACGTTTACGATCACACTACAAACTACTGAAAAACAGAGCTAATCATATTTTTTCTTGAGAGCGTCAAAGTTGTAGTTTTTTAGTGCCGCCGCTTTTGGATCGCGTCCGTATGTCCAACGTTCAACATAACCTAGCATAGAGTCAAATTGAAGAAGCACAAAATCAGGCGCTAGACCGACTTTAATCGGTTTTTCGATTTTTGTTTGATCTTGTAAAAGGCTGTCGCTGACGCGATAACGATAGATTTCCTTACTGGTGTAAGAGACCTCGTTATCCGTATCAAAAACGCTTCTATCCTCGTCAAAGGAAATGCTGAGGGTATCATTTGCGAGATCGAGAAATGATCTTGAAACGTAGGAAGATTTAATCTTCAGTGTTCTGGATTGAATCGCGCCGCTGCCTTCAACATAGTGAATAGAAGCGAGACCTGCAGAAACCTGCGACGACGTTGTCGTGATCACATGAGGTGTTCTATCTTTTGCGATCGAAACTTGCGTAAGGCCGGTAAGATCCGTGGGCTGCCCCACGACGGCGGATGCTGCGACGTCCACAATGAGAAGCCTTGTATCATCCAAGACGAGTGCGAGATTCTCTTGCCCAGGAATGGCCGCAATCCAAAGCATGCTTTTAGCGTCAGCGACCTCGAAGGAGGTGAATATCCACTTTTCATTTTCGATCGATGCCGGCAGGTCTACTACGGCTAAAGTTGTTTCACCGACAGACAAAAGAAGACTGCCGTTTTCCAACATATCACCAGCAACGACAAACTTATCTTCAATGAGAGGACCGGCTTTCCATGAGCGTTCAACGCCTCCTGTGGCCGTTAATTTAAGCACCGAGATTGACTGGAATTCGTCAGTAAGAACGATGTAGTGACGATTGGGATCGAACGCTGCGCTCTCTATCTTTCCAGGTAATGTTATCGGATTTTTGACTATGGAACCGTCAGCTCGCACAATGGCATAGTCTTCGTTTGAAATTACAAAAAAGTAGGCCCCGTTTGAACTCGCAATCACACTTTGGGATTTGGTGTTGAATGGCAAATCAAAGGAACGTTTGAGGGCGAGAGGTTCAAAGGTGAATTCTTGAAGCCTTCCAGCGCCTTCTTCAACCATCACGATCAGATTGCTATCGGTATTGCTCGCAACATAAGCTGAACTATAAAAGGAAGGAACTTTTCCAATTTTACCAAGCTCGCGATTTCGGTCCGATGTTGAGGCTGAACATG
>CAILAO010001105.1 GCA_903832105.1 uncultured Pseudomonadota bacterium
ATACTCTGAAAACGTTTTGAGAGAAGTGCTGACTGAAATAAAGGCTCCCTTCTTTGAAGCAACGAATGAGGCAGCGTTTTATGGACCAAAAATTGATATTCAAGTTAAAAGGGCTGGCGGAGATGAAGAGACAGCTTTTACAGTACAGTATGACTTTGTGATGCCTGAGCGGTTTGATTTGACCTTTACTAATAAGGAAGGTCAGGAGGAAAGACCAGTGGTGATTCATCGTTCTTCAATAGGCTGTGTTGAACGAACAATGGCATTCCTAATCGAAAAATACAAAGGAGCTTTTCCTGTTTGGCTCGCTCCTGCACAAGTGGCAATTTTGCCTATCTCAGAAAAAACGATGGAATACTCTCAAAAAGTCACTGACGAGTTGAAAAAACAAGGAATCAGAGTAGAACTAAATATCGACGCCGATTCTTTGGGGAAGAAAATCCGCAACGCGGAGGCAAGCAAGGTTCCTTATATGCTCATCATTGGAGAAAAAGAGGCAGAAGCCAAGCAAGTGTCTGTACGTCAGCGAGGACAGAAAGACTTAGGGTCAATGACTGTGGCTGATTTTGCAGATAAAATAATCAAGGAGATAGAGGAAAAATCTTTATAGATTGCCACACTTCGTTCGCAATGACAATGTAGAATATAGGTATGGAAGAAGCGAGAAGAAAAGAGTTAATTGAGAGTTTTCTAACCCGAGGGGTAGAGAATATTGTGCCGAACAGACAAGAGATTGAGAAATTATTGTATTCGGGGAAAGTATTGAACGTGTATATGGGCATTGACCCAACGGCGACCAAGATTCATTTGGGACATGCATTTCCTCTTCGTAAACTACAGATATTATCTGATCTGGGACATCGTGTGACTTTCCTCATCGGTGACTTTACGGCGACTGTGGGAGACACTTCGGATAAAGAAACAGAAAGACCAATGCTAACTCATGAACAGATAGAAGAAAATTTCCAAACTTACAAGAGGCAGGCAAAAAAGATAATTGATCTTTCCAAAATTGAAACACACTTTAATAGTGAGTGGCTTTCGAAATTGGATTTTGCGGCAGTGTTGAAATTGACTCGCCACTTTTCTCTTAATGAATTTATTAGTCGAGAGCTAATCAAAAAGAGACTTTCTGAAGGAAAAAGTATTAGTTTGCCTGAAGTGCTTTACCCAATTATGCAGGGTTATTACAGTATGGTGATGGATACGGATATTCAGATAGGTGGAACCGATCAAATTTTTAACATGCAAGCAGGGAGAACTCTTATAAAAGACCTGAAAGAGAAAGACTCGTTTATAGTAGCCAATGGCTTTTTGCCTGGCACTGATGGTCGTAAGATGAGTAAAACGTGGGGGAATGCCATCTGGCTTGAAGATTCGCCTGAGGAAGTGTTTGGAAAGGTGATGTCAGTTAGTGATGAGATGATTATCACATATTACATAATGGGAACAAATGTACGACAATCAGTAATCGATGATGCGATAAATAGATTAGAAGATGGAGAAAATCCAATGGTTTTAAAACGAGAACTTGCGAGAATAATTGTGAAAGAACTATGTGGAAAAGAATTGGTTGAGCCTTCTGAAGAATATTTTGAAAAGACTGTGATAAATAAAACACCAGGGGAAGATGCTCCTAGAAAGGAGATATCGGAAGATTATATTTATACATTAAGCACTCCGACGTCATTAGCTACGATATCTGGGACTGCTCAAGATTTCAATTTTGTAACAAGTAATTCA
>CAILAO010001106.1 GCA_903832105.1 uncultured Pseudomonadota bacterium
CCGTCAACAATTGCATGAAGAGATAGTTTAATCGCTGGTTGCGTCGCTCTGTCATATCCAAGCCTCTGATAGTAACTCAACATTTCGTTGGCATAAACAAAGACCGAAGCCTCAGCAAAACGCTCATCGGTAGGCTCATATAAAAATTCATGGCTGGCGCTGTTGGCAGGTGTGGCGCCGATAGGATTAGTGTTGAAGTACGAATTTTTTAGCGTTCCATCTCCCGTAAAATTATCAAAATCGACCGTTCTCGGTTCTCCTTCGAGCGGGTTTTTGAGGTAGGCGCGAACCTTACCCGTGACGTCAAAAAATTGTTTCTCGATATCGAACACGGAATGTTCGTTCGCAGTTACAACATAGGGTAATCTGTCGATGGTGAGCGTGACTTTCATGACGAGGTTTTGCTCGGCATTTTGAATAAGCCAGCACGTCATAGAATTTAACGTTTTAATGTTCATTCCGGGTAGATTTTTTTTGATGTTTTGCAGTACTAGATTTCGATCAAGTTTGCTTTCGCCGGAATTTATTGTTGGTTCCGGAACCATGAGATCTGGAAGGGTTCCCGAGATAACAAGTCTTCCGCCATCAAGAATGCGCGCCGAGACGAGTGCACCACAAACTTCCACATTGTTAAAAACCACGTTATAAATTTTGTGCTGGATTCCAAATAACGGGCTCTTAACATATTTTCCAGCGATCGGTTTAATGGAGTAAAAAGGATGAAGTCCCTGCTGTCTCGCAAGTTGCAAAACAGTTGTTTCAATATCGATTTCGCCGCTTTTATAGAGAGAAAAGATAGGTTGACGTTCCATCTGCGATGCTTCTCGGCCGAAGGGGTGGTAGGAAAACTTCGCCGTTGAAGGCGCGAGACTACTTTTAAGCTTTTCAAAGGGAGAACTTTGATTGGTTAATCCAAAGCATAAACCAGAATTAAATGATAACCACAAAAAGGGAGCCAATAAGGTGACGAAGAGACGATTCATTTTTGTATCCTTTGAAAAATTTCTTCAACGCAGCAAAAGGAACATCTAGGTGTTCTTCGGCAAACATTCAGAGATCTTTAATAAACTGATTTTGTGAAGGAATGGAAATATGCGTATCTGGCTGTAATAATTGGTTTGCTAGTCATTCTTCTTAGATAAGCTAAATTCGATCGACAAAAGGATCGTGTCGTTTCGAATTGTGAAGATAGTTTTTTCGCTGTCGTCGACTGTTTTGACGTTTTTTGAAGCAGGCAATAACAGACAAGAACACGGCTCCTTAAAAACCTATAAAAGTAATAACTTAGCAGGACTCGGCTTGGGGAAAACCAATGTTTTTTTTGGCACGAGGTATGCATCTTTATCGAGATGTGTGAGTTCCTCCTTACCTCCTTTGTGATGCCCTCGATACATAGTGGATTCGGGGGCATTTTCTTTTGTGTTCAATGTGTTACGGGTGATTTTGGTCTGAATAAATGAAACCGAAAAATTGAAGTGTGCCTTGTTTGTGCCTTATTTTTTTCTAGTTTTTAAACGAGAGTCCGATTACTTTTGCATCCTGTGACTCCTCAAATTACAAACTAAGCTGCAATTGGTGTGTGATACATTTCGCCGCAGACCGATTTCCATCTAAAACTATTCACATCGATGCTAGCGAGGCGGCGCTGATTGGTGATTTCGTCGGGAGTTTTTCCGTGGTGGCTGTAATGAAC
>CAILAO010001107.1 GCA_903832105.1 uncultured Pseudomonadota bacterium
CTTGCCAGAGTGACAAAAGAAGTAGCCACCGAAGGCAAACTCGATCTAAAGGTTGATTTGCAGGGACTAGACGGCAGATGGAAAGTTATGGCTGAGAACAAAAACCTCCTGATTGCCAACCTCAGCGCCCAGCTCCGCGATGTCGCTAAAGTCGCCACTGCCATTTCCAAGGGCGAACTGAGTCAGAAAATTACAGTTGACTGCAAAGGCGAGATTCTCAGCATAAAAGAAAATATCAACGCCATGATGGATAATCTCAAACTTTTCGCAAGCGAACTTGCCAGGATTACCAGAGAAGTAGGCGTAGAAGGCAAACTAGGACTAAAAGTAGAACTTCCTGGCCTTGAAGCAGGGCAACCGCATGAAAACTGAGGCTAGAATTTCTTTGTTTAAAAAACTGAGTGTATAGTTATTTTGTTTTCATCAGTTTAAGCAAAGACATATTAACCAGAGTCATCTGATTTACAGTCTCCAGCATTTTTTCATAATTGGCTATATAAGTTAGGGCGATTTGGGCTCTATGATTGCCCAGGTAGATCACTTTTGTCTTTCCCTTGAATCCAACTGAAAAATACGGCTGCTTGTTCTTCTTGCCCATGACAGTGACAGAACCTCTCATCATCGGCCCAATTGATTTGAGTTCCTCATGCAAAACTTCTAATTCTTTAATTAAATTTGACTTTTTTTTATCTTCCATATTATTTCCTCATTTTTGTGGTATAATACTATGCATATATGCATAGTATATGCATTTAAAAGAATTTCAACTGAAAAATGGAGGAAAAATGGAATCAAACAGCAAATGTACAATCGGATTTTATTTTAAAGAGTTATCTGATTCGAGGCAGGAATGGAAGATACAGCATAGTCTGATGGACATACTGACAATAACTATATGCGCAGTAATATGCGGAGCGGACGGTTACGAGGAAATTGAAAATTATGGACTAAGCAAGGAAGAATGGCTAAAAACATTTCTAGATCTGAAAAACGGAATTCCGTCGGAGGACACCTTTGCCAGGGTGTTTTCCATGATAAATCCTAAAGAGTTTGAAAGCTGTTTTTTGGGTTGGATCAAGTCTATAGCAAAAGTAACAAATGGAGACATCATACCTATTGACGGTAAGACCCTCAGGCGGTCATATGACAAGAAGTCCTCTAAATCTGCGATTCATATGGTGAGCGCATGGTCTTCAGAAAATGGATGCGTGATCGGTCAGCTTAAAACAAATGAAAAATCAAATGAGATAACAGCAATCCCGCAACTTCTCAAAACCCTTGATCTGCACGGATGCATTATTACTATCGACGCTATGGGCACACAGAGGAAAATTGCAAAACAAATAGTTGATGGTGGAGGTGATTATTTGCTGGCAGTTAAAGGCAATCAGCAGTCCCTTCACGAAGAAGTGACAAGTTATTTTAAAGATGCATTAGATAAGAACTTCAAAGAGATTGAGCATACCTATTATGAGGAGAAAAACAAGGCTCATGGGAGGGTTGAGGTCCGGAGATATTATGCTATTGAAAATATTCACTTCATGAAGTGCAAGGATGATTGGAAAAACTTAAATATGATAGGAATGTCGGAGTCGGAACGGACGATAGGAACCAAAACGAGCACTGAGCAGAGATTCTTCATCGGATCAATAAAACCCGATGCGAAGACTTTTGCCAGAGCATGCAGAAAACACTGGGAAATCGAAAACTCCCTTCATTGGTGTTTGGACATAGCTTTCCGGGAAGATGAATGCCGTATAAGAAAAGGGTTCGCCTCTGAAAATATAGCTATCGTTCGTCACATAGCATTAAACCTTTTGAAAAAAGAAAAAACTTTAAAAAATGGAATAAAAGCTAAACGCCTTAATGCAGGATGGTGCAACGAATACCTGTCAAAAGTTCTTAAAACAGAATTCCATAATTGAGCGTGTTTTCATGCGGTTGCCC
>CAILAO010001108.1 GCA_903832105.1 uncultured Pseudomonadota bacterium
AGGATGAAAATTTTGGGGTACTCCCAGTTTTATGTGAATATATTTTTGATCGCAAACGGCCCTGCTGAATAAATCCTTTTCCCGTTAGATGTTTAGCGGGTATCGAAAACGGTCCAAATCGTTAACGGGCGTGTGAGCCAACCGGGCTATACACAGTAGAAGGTATTTGACGAGCGGAGGTTTATGACCCTGCCTTGATCTTTATAGCCCGGACCCACTTTTCGCACTCTTTCTGCAATTCTCTCTTATTTGAGGGGCCAACTTTTTTACAGGACGCGAGATAGATTGTATTGACAGGTTTTTTCGGACGAGTTTTCGTCGTAACGGGACCGCCTTCGACTAAAACCCACCTGGCAATAGTCTCGGCATTTTCACTATGCGGTTGTCCATTAAAAGGAGCATGGCCCGTGATTTTGTTTTGCCACTCTTTTTCTTCATATTCATCACTTGTTGGTGTTTTTTGAGGGGGAGTATGCTGAACGATGATATCTTGTATCACTTTTCCATCGTCGATAACGAGGCCTAAAACAGCCTGTTCCGAGGGATTACGCGCATTATATCCGGTCACAAGCGTTAGATTGGTTTTTTCGGAGTACCGTGAGCGGTTTTCTTGGAAACTAAAAGGTTCCGATAGGATCGTGAGCGTCTTTGTTTCCTTTTTAAACTGGAGACCCATCGTTTGGAGCTTCTCAGGGAGAAGGAATTTGTCAAATGTTAGAAACTTCTTCCATTGGTCGAGAGTGCCACTATAGGAGGTTGGAAACCAGGAGGCGTAAAGTCTCTCGAATTTTTCTTGAACCGCAAGACTCTCGTTTCGTGTGGAGACCGTATGCAGAACGCAGCCAAAGCCAGATGGTTTAGGAAGGCAGTTTAAAAAAAATGAAGATAGATCATGATGGGTGCGCCAAACAAACTTAAGCCAAGGACGACCCAGCGTATCTTTGAAAAGGTTTTTTTCTGTCGGAGGCCCCAAAGTTTCAACTGGGACGGGATCGTCTTCTGTAATCCAACGGACGAACCAGTCGGGATCGGCTGCGACTAATGGGTCAAGAAGAAGTTGAGGCCTATTTAGAAAAGAAAGATGATTTTTTTTCGCGCCAAAATCGATTTCGATAAGACTCATCCGATAACTTCCCTTAAAGGGTAACTGGAGGCTATCGACATCTTTCGGATCGACTTGCAAATAAAATGCCGTTTCAGTGTTTGAAGTTTTGATTTCTTGGAAGTCTGTTTCCTTAAACATGAGTTCATACTTGGAGTTTTTTGCTTTTCTAACGGGAATCGTAAAGGTCGAAAAATCCTGATTCCAAAGATATAACTTTGCTTCAGCATCATTTGGAAAATACAGACTTTTTTCGCGAGTAACTTTGTTATTCCAGATCGATAGCACATCGCTTCTAAGCTTTGACTCCGCAGTTTTGGCGAGATCTTTCAGGTTCATTGGGAGCTTAGCTCGATAGTCCCAGATTTGAATAGGTTCGCTTTTTAAAAACTCGATCCCAATGTCTGAGACATAAAATTCAGCTTCGTTCTCCGGAGTATTGAGAATTTCACTCGCGGGAAGTGCAAAGTTAAGGTTTTCACCCTCATAGCGGCTCACAACAATGCCGATGGCGTCGCCCGCTGCGTTAACCAGAGGGCCGCCACTATTTCCCCCGGATACAGGAGCCGAAAAAACGATTTGGTTCCACTTTCCTGCGCGTTCTTCCGGTGAGTAATTGGCCAACTGTCCTTCGCGAATAGCAATCCCTTGCGCTAAAGCGTTTCCGACAGTATAGACGCGATCACCCACGTCTGAGTGGGTCTGTAACGACATTGGCTTAAATTGCTTGGGATAAGTCTTTAGGCTAAAGACGATCATGTCCTTATACTGGGAGTATTTCTTCACCTGATTAATCTCATGAACCTGGCCATCGGAATCTCGCACATAATAGACGTCAGTCGTCGAAAAGTACGGAAAGTCGAAAACGTGGGCTGCAGACACCAAGTCTGTTGAGGAAATCGCGAAGGCGGTTCCCGTGCTATCGAAGTCGTCATGGCGTTCACGAAAAGGGATTTTTTCTATAGGAAGTCTCTTCTTATAAACAAGTCCGAGATCTTTTTCCCGTTTTATCACAATTTCGAATACAGAATATTTTAACTCTTTAATTTTCTCTTTTTTAAGAAAAAGAGGATCATCCGATTTTTCGTTAGCCTGAACCTGAGAAAATAAACCGCTGGCTGTCAGGCTTAAAAATATCACAGCAAAGAAAAGCTGAAGTCGTTTCATGAATGAAAAATATCCTGATGTTTATTTCATACGTGTGTGGTCGTTTAGTACCATCTAAGTTTATCCATATTATTGGACTTTTTCTAGTCTATCGCTTTTTAAAAACCGTTGAGACGACGGAAGGTCGTAGGAAATTATTGGTGTGCGCCGATCATGGGATCTCCGAATTTTTTTTAATCGGCTGATAGAGATAGCCATACGAAGGTTAATAAAACCAAAACGAGACTATATAGCTCCGACTTTAGTAACTGAAAAAGTGAGACAAATTCCAAAGTTTTTGCTTTTGAATCACAAGCCCTCTTATACCTATGAAGACCAGGTATAAATGCTGGAACATGATATCGATAGACACCAAAATTTGCACCAAGCTGTTTGGCTAAAATAGCATCTCTCGTTTGGATGCAGAGGGCATACCACAAAAAAAGAAGGCCGGCGGCAGCTCCTAGAATCGCGGCTTGTCTA
The DNA here is from genome assembly GCA_903832105.1 of uncultured Pseudomonadota bacterium. Classification (GTDB taxonomy): domain Bacteria; phylum Bdellovibrionota_B; class Oligoflexia; order Oligoflexales; family CAILAO01; genus CAILAO01. Next base: position 2,732 of record CAILAO010001108.1, read on the forward strand.
ATGGCGATGCTGGAGCCAATAATGATGAGGCCCTGACCCAACAGTTGCGGATATCGTACAAAAGAGAAAAGTCCGGATGTTTCGAGGTGGCAACCTCTAGCTATTTGCGAGAGGCTTCCGATCCGGAGGGCTAAACCCAAAATGACAACAACACCTCCTGCGAGGATCGAGCTGTAAGTTGCATTGAAAAGAAAAATACTGCTCACGAAAATTAGCAAAATAAAGACCGTACCAACTATGGTTTGCTGGAGATCTGATCTAAGCGAATAAAAGTTAAAAATTTTAAAATATTTTTTCATATTTTCTGCTAAATGCAAAATCGACGTTCCGCTAAATTCCATTGGGATCTATTGTCTCTTGCGGGCTTGAGAAAGTCCACCGTTTATAACTCCAGGTCCATTGATCGGGATATAGTTTTATCACGCGTTCGATTTCGCGCGCGAATAGGTTGGTGACTTCTGCTTCGTCGTGGAGGTTGTGATTAGGCGAGAGCAGTTTTCTAAAAATAAGACGGTATCGCCACACGTCTTCGCGCACGCAAAAAATCGAGACAACAGGATTGCCAAACTTTACAGCTAACCTTGCAGGGCCAGTGACAAACTCTGTTTGATGCCGGAAGAAATCGACCGAAACCCCTCGGTGATCAGGCTTTTGATCCATTACGAAACCTAAAGAGTCACCCTTCTTGAGGACTTCAACCATATCACGGATAAGAGTCTTGCTGTCATTAAGTAGAACATGCACCCCCATTTTTGTCCTTATGTCCGTCATAAGATGCGTTAACAAAGGTGAGGGTGTGGGCTTGGCCAGAACATGAAGGTTTGAAGGTTGCACCACCTTTGCTGCGTAATATGCACAGAGTTCCCATAACCCAATATGGGCTGTAACAAAAAGGACACCTTGCGCCGCCCGATTCATCGAAGAAACAAGAAATTTCAACTCTTCAAGTCCGGAAACATGGATGTGGCTGGGATCGATGAGGATCTTGAGCCCCTCTAGCGTACATTTTACCTGAGATTTTATCACTTGATTTTCGAACATTGTCGAAAAAGTAGTTTTTGGCGGGAGATGCCAAACGCGGTCGATATTTGTACGAAGCAGCGATAGATCTCGACGCGCAAGCAGTTTGAGCGGAGCATAAAACAGCGCGCAAAAAAAAGGGAAAAGCGGTTTTGGTAGGAATCGCAAAAAGACCAGAAAACAACGTATGAAAAAATAAGCGATAGAATATTGTATTTTTCTGACGGATGCCTTGAAAGAAACGCTTAAAATCATTGAGATAAGGCCTTTAAGTAAAACTCCCGAGCTTGGTATGAACTGCGAACGTGGGGTCCAGATGCGACGGAAAGGAAACCTAAGTTCCTAGCAACTATACCTATCTTCTCAAATTCCTCTGGGGACCAATATTTCTCTACAGCAAGGTGAACTTTTGAGGGCTGCAAATACTGGCCTATTGTGACGAAGTCAACTTCAGCGCGTCTAAGGTCTTCCAGTGTTATGACAATCTCATCCAGTGACTCACCCAAACCGAGCATTAAAGAACTTTTTGTAAACATCGGAGCGTCGGCGGCATGCTTGCAGTGGTTCAATATTGCGAGAGATTTTTGATAATTAGCCCTTGGATCTCTAACAAGTGCAGTAAGTCTCTCGACAACCTCAACGTTGTGGGCAAAGACTACGGGATGCTCGGACAGTACGAGGTTTAATGCATGGTAGTCACTTTGGAAGTCACCGGTTAAGACTTCGACCTTAATCGAGGGAATATTCGTTCGCACCACTCTTAAAACTTGAGAAAGATGAGAGGCCCCGCCATCAGCAAGATCATCGCGATGAACCATCGTAATGACGACATAGTCGAGTCCCATCTCTTTAATGCTGTCGGCAATTTTTTGGGGCTCATCGGGATCAACCGGAAGTTCATGTGAATGTTTTTGCGTCGAGACGTTGCAAAACCGGCAAAAGCGCGTGCAGCTCTTTCCGAGGATCATAAACGTAGCGGTATTTTTTGACCAGCAAGTTCCGATGTTTGGACATTTTGACTCTTCACAGACGGTGTGTAGACTATTTTTTGAAAGTTGCCGCTTTAATTGAAAAAAAGCGTCCCCCGATGGCAATGGAGACTTGAGCCATTGAGGTTTTGAGATATGTTGTTTTTTTTCCATATTGATGAGTCAAAAAACCTTCTTTTGGAACAACTCGAATTATCATAATTTTTACCAAGAGTGCCAATGGTTTTTGCTTAATTTGTGTCGAAAAGTCAAGCTTTGACTACGCCTTAAAATCACAATAAACTATTAATAGAACTGTCAAATAATCCATTTACCTGTTTCCAAACATCGTCCAGTTTTCTTTCGAATAGAGCATCCCATGCACACTGTTTTTTCTCTCATAATGGTCCTATTTCTTTTCTCTGGAGGAGCATGTTCCGGAGGAAAGTCGAGTTCGGACAATCCGGGGCCAAAGCCGCCTCGTCCTGCATCAATCCCCACGCCGCCTCCAGAGGACCCTCCCAGCTTAACTATACTTAAACCCGACAGACTCTTGAGACGGTTAACGCTTGATCTAGACCGTGAATTGCCAACGGCTGAAGATGTGACTGCCATACGGAATAGCCCAGCAAGATACGAGGCGATCGCTAAAGAAAAACTTTCTTCAGAGGGAGCTGCGGCGTCGATTGCAGATCTTCATCGATCGATGTGGCATCTTGACTCCACCAAGCTTCCCGATCTTGACCGTTTTATCAACGGAGGGAATACAAGTCTTCAGAGTGCGTTGACGACGTCGCTCAGACGGAAGGTTGTCATGGAGCCTCTTAATATTCTGCGACAAATTTTTCAGAACGACCTTCCGTTATCTGAGGTGTTTACCTCTGACTTTACAATAGCTGATTTGAACGTCCTGAGTCTTTGGGGGCTTCAGCCCGAAGAAGAGCCATGGGCCAGCGATAACGTAGCAATAAGTCGTTATTTGGACGGTAGACCGGCTGTGGGAATTTTGGCGGCAAATGGATTCATAGCTAGCTTTGATACGGAAGGAAATTCCAATTTGCAATCAAGGACCGCCGGTATTTTTATGACACTCACTTGCCAAAACTTTGAGGATTTCGGTGGTCACGAATTTTCTAAACTCACGGGAACGGAACTTCGAAGTGATTTAAGAGCGCTTTCCTCGGTCAAATCGCCTTGTGCGGGATGTCACGGACAATATGCTGATCTCGGAGTAGCAGAAGTAGGTCTAGGTTCACCTCAAGGATTTCAGGAATGGTTGACCTATTCAACTCCTTCGCGGATAGAGGACGGTTTTTATGGAGGATTCAAATTCACCGGTTTTTCTGGGGCTGCAGACCTTCTCTCGAAAGACCCCAGGGTTAAAGAGTGTGAGTTGAAATCTTTAGCAAGCGAACTCTATCAAAAGCCCCTGAACTGGGATCAAGATGCAGAATTCCTGCTGGAAATCTATCAGCGATCCTATGAAAATGAATTTCGCACGGGAACTGCGCTGACATACATGTTTTTATCGGATTACTACCGATATTCCATCCTAGGGAAAGGGGTGTCAGGCGCCTTGGCAAACAAAGCCTCAGGTATAAAATTTTTAAGGAGCGCACACTGGCGAAAAATTGTAACACAATTAACTGGGGCTAGCGAAGAGGCATTTGCATTCCCTGTGAACGAGTTAGATCTCGATCCAGGAGTTGGTGATGTTGGAAATATGAATGAATACTTACCCAACTCTACCTATTGGCACTATTCGGAAAGATTGGCTAGACAGCTGGCATCAAGAATTGTTTCTACGGAGCTTGCCGACGTTTCCAGTCAAGAAGGTCGTCTTTTACTTACTGAACTCCCGTCCGGGAGTGGTCTAAGCGCGACGGAGACTCAAGTTGTACGTCAAATGCAAAAGCTTTGGAATTTTCTAACAGCCATAGAATTAGAAGAGGGTGATACGGCTCTGGATGGACTGCTAGGGATATGGCGGTCTTTAGCTGGTGGCACAGATGATTCGCACAGAGATGCTTGGCAAGCCGTTTTAACAGCGTGTTTGCTTAGTCCGGAATTTTTGCTCTACTAAAAAGGGTGAACAATCGATATGAGAAGTTTAAAATCATCCATTCTCATGCTGAGTTTAGCCGTCTCGGCTTCGCTACTGATCGCGTTTACTGCATCTTTTGAGCAAGCGTTAGCTAAAACAAATAAAAAGGCGACTCATGCCAAGAAAGACTATCCGTTTATTTTGCTAATATACTGCAGTGGGGGATGGGACCCAACGATGGTCTTCGATTCGAAGATTGGGGAAGCAGACTTTGCCCAAGAAACCGGGGCTGTTTTAGTTGAAGGTCCGGGAAACTTGAAATACGTTGATCACGCTAATAGACCCAGTGTTAAGAACTTTTTTAACACGTACGGCGAAAAGGCTGTCATTATTAATGGCGTGTATACTCAGGCAATGCACCATGGTTTAGGTGCGCGGTCAATGTTGGGGTCGACGGCGCCAAATTACTCAAATAGAGCTTTTGACTGGTTGTCATATTATGTATCGTTTGTGGCCCCTGGGATGCCCCTCCCGCAGGTTACGATAAATGCCCCGTTCTTTCCTGGACCCTTTGGGCGCTATGCGGTTAAGTTGCCAACAGTCGTCTCGAACGAACTCGTTTCTGATATTCCAAACGCCAACGCATTAAGTGCGAGCGCAAATAGTGCTGTGCATGGTTTTCTTCAGAAACAATACGGTAATCTTCTTGAAAGTCACTTGGGTGGCGAGGGGGTTGATAACGAGAAGTTGCTTAACCTCGCTTTTTCATTTTCTCGATACAGTCGCGCAAAGGAAATTCTTACCGAGATTAATGCGGCCCTTCCAACTGGTGGTGGCGATAGCGAATTTCTTAGAAATGCTAAGGTTGCTGTAGAGCTATTTACGAGGGAATCCGCTCAAACCGCCACGATTCAATATGGAAATGAAAAAGCCTGGGATACACATAGTGATCACTACTCTCGCCAGGCAGTTCTTTTTGAAGAACTCTTTTCCGACCTCAATAAGCTCTTAGAGTATGCGACGCAAAAGGAACTGTCAGAACAGATGATAGTGTTGGTTTTAAGTGATGTAGGGCGATCTTCCGCGCTAAATGATCAAAGTGGAAAGGATCATTGGCCTTATACCTCGGTGTTAGCGTGGGGCTCTATGTTTCGCGGGTCCGAAACGATCGGTAAGACCGATAACTATTTTACCGGCGTACCAATGAACATCGCCACGGGAAGTTATGAGAGTGACGAATCAGTCAAAAAAGTGATTACGATGAAAAACGTGATGACGGCGATTTATGTCAAGTTCAAGATTCCCTATTCGCAAATTTTACCTGATGTCATTGCCCTATCACCGATCTTGAGGAGTGGGACATGATGACTATTGCAAAGAACAAAATCATCTTTCACACCGGTTTAATTTCTTTTGTGACAGCTTTGGCGTTACTCGTTTACTTTGGATGTGGCTCTTCTGGCGGAGATGACGTTGACGAAGAAAACCCTAATGCGGCTCTGAATCCGCCAATTAAAAATAGTCCAGTCAAAGTCAAAACGACCTTAAAGTGTCCACGGGGGACGTCATACACTTACGAAAACTTCGGTGAAGCATTCATGCTTTCTTATTGCACGTCTTGTCATAGTAGTGCATTGAGCGAAAGCCTCAGGGCCGGAGCTCCCACGCAGATCAATCTTGATCGTTATGAAGACATTGTTCTATGGCGGATTTCGATTAATAACGTTGCAACTGGAAGACGCCTCGTGACGATTCCGTCCGAAAAACCTTCTGGAGACGGAAAGGAAGATGAAGAAGAAAAGCAGGTTGAGCGCAAGGTTCGAGCTTCAATGCCGCCAGCAGAAAACGTGCCCGACATCGATCGTTCTCGGCTTAGCGAGTGGCTTGGTTGTGGATCGCCGGGTGCTGCAGGGCAGATAGTAAATCCATAGGGTTTTATAAATTTTTTTTAGTGTGACCTTAGGGCGTATACTGAATGGCATTGGATTAAGGTTAAAATCCTTGAAAGACTTAGACTTAATCATTGTCATAATCTTATGGTTTCAACGTGATCTCTTTCGGAAGACTTTTACTTGATCAGCTACTTCGCCGTATTTCTCGTAGAAGTTTTAGCGAAAAAGCTC
>CAILAO010001109.1 GCA_903832105.1 uncultured Pseudomonadota bacterium
CTTTCTTCATGAGAGTGGCGCCTCTTTTCCCAAAAATAAACTTTTCCTCTTCAACCGCGATTTTAAAAACCTTCTGATAGCCATTGATGATTTGTCCAAAAAGCATTCCCACTTTCGTTGAGATAGACATCAAAAAGGGACTGCCGCTCCCTTCTTCTAAAGGTCTATAAGATTTCCCTCTGCCATAAAGCTCATCGTCGACGACTGTGCTTAGTATGATTTGATCTTCACTTGAAAAGTTATCAGATCCTTCTACGGGTTCTTCGTGTGTCGTCATATTTTCCTCTTTTCACCTTCCAGTGATCCGAAACCTTCGGACTACATATACAGTTTCTATTGCGGTGCATGCCCTGCGGCCTTTTTATACTGAAAAAAACGCACTCGTGCAATATAAAGGAAGGTTTACGATCTTCTTTTGATTGTCAATCTTGAACTCTTCGTATGGTGCGAGGCTAACAATGAATCCCTGTGGAAGTTCGTATAGATTCATGTATTCTGCGACTCCTTTGAAGTGTGTTCCTTTGATTTTTAGAGCTGCCTTGCATTCAATGGGTTCGGCAGGCACTATAGATATCTCGCGGTGAAGTCTTTTCCAGACAAAATCGATTTCTGTACCAGACGAAGACTTTTTCCAGCCGGTTAATTCGGCGCCAGACCTGGTGAGATCAATCGCAACTTGATTTTCAATAACCCCTCCTAGAGGAGTTCGTTGAGCTGGTGATATGGATTTCAGAAGTTTTATCGACGGAACCGCCAACTCTCTAAAATGCCTTAAAATTCCGACGTCAAACATATATCGTTTTGGGAGATAGTCATGACTATGTTCGGGAGAAGGTCCCTTTTGGGGGGACTTTAAAAATAAGCACCATGATTCAAGCCGCAAAAATATGTCCCGAATTTTACTGTTTACGGCATTGGATGGACTAGAAACAACCGTTGAATTCTTTGATGGTGATCCCACAAAACTAGCAACACTCTTAAAACAATCCATAACGATCGAAATATCATTTTCAGGGAAAAGTCGCAGAAAATCCTTTTCCAAATTGGCGATGATTTCTCGCCTTCTTTCAAAAAAATCTTTTCCCTCGATGAAATCTGTGACGACTTTAGGAAGACCTCCGATCTCAAGATAGCGATCCAGTAAGGTTAGCAAGTGCTCATGTCGGAGTGCTGAAATACCTGATACAGACTCTTTAATAGTCCTCACCAAGTCGTCCTTTCCAAGGGCTCGTAAAAATTCGATGAACGAAAAAGGGTGAATCCGCAACGTATTGACTCGACCGACTGGATATCTGGTTTCTGTTTTGATGAGTCTTGCGAGACTTGAACCTGTTAGGATAACTGTGGCACGCGGCCAATCTTCAGCCATATAACGTACATACTCACCGAGCTTCAGACTCTCTTGAGCTTCATCAATAAAAAGTACGTGATCATCTTGAGGTTTGAATCCAAACTTGTCATTTAAAAGATTCGTAAAATCGTCAAATTCCTTTGTTTGATCGATGTCATGACGAACTAGGGCTTGTTTTTCGAGATTAATAATATGTTTTTTTTTCTTTGTCTCTCCTAGCGCATTTTTAATGGATGTCGTTTTTCCGACTTGTCTCGCGCCTTCGACCAAAAGCACTTGTTTATTTGGTTGGTTATCTTCAATGTGGGCAATTATTTTTTGATCGTGACTCCTTGGTATATACATCTTTTCATCCCTCCTGTGATATAGAATATTCATATTTTATATCATTTACAAGATATAATAGTCTTATTTTGATCAATATTCACATACCGCAAAAGTGCGTCCGTGTCTTTCGGTGGTCGAATACTTACTCTGGGAATACCCCAAATTTTTCTTCCTTTCTCCCTCCCCAATTCCCAATCCCCCTATTTCCCAAGCCCCACGTCCTTTGCCCGATCCCAATCCTCATCCTGCAGCTAATTAAAAAGGATGGGGATAGGGATGGTTTATGGGGAGCAAGGTTCGGGGCATAGGGAACAAAATTCAACTAAATATGAAAC
>CAILAO010001110.1 GCA_903832105.1 uncultured Pseudomonadota bacterium
ACGATTTTGATGAAAAAGGAACTTTTTCATCAAAATCTAATTAAGAGAGGCGTAGGTTTTGATCCGACAATTTATAATCGCAGTTATCATCGCCGTGTTAATGTTGCAACCGTGCCCGGATTTTGCCCCGTATTTTAATAACAGCTCGGGTTCTGCATACGCCGCCGATCAGCAACGTTTTGATAAGTTTGAGATTCGAGTCATCCGCCAAAAATTCTTCTCGAAGAAAAAACGTTTGGAACTCGGAGCACAGGGTCTTGTCATCATGAATCAGACCTTCGTATACACGTACATGGCCTCGGGACTCCTTGCGTTTCACTTCACGGAAGAATTTGGACTCGAAGCCAATGGTGCATACGGGTTTTCGTCTGACAAGCAGGACAAAAAGACGTTGAACAGTACTTATAAGATAAAAACTGTCGTCCTGAGAACTGAATATCAATTCGAGGGTGCTCTGCTGTGGACCCCGGTTTACGGCAAATATCAGCTTGCAAGCGGACGGCTCATTTACTTCGATACTTTTTTGGCCGCAGGTGCGGGAATGACAGGGGTTCGCTATAAGTATGATCACTGCCCGACATGGGATGAGCTTTCTCCTGACGCACAGGCTGTTCAATCTGACTGGAAAGACCCGCCGGCACCAGCCATCAAGACGTACCCTTCATGGATGCTAGGATTAGGGCAGAGGTTCTTCCTTGATCGAAATAGCAGCATTAAGTGGGATATTCGGTATAGAGGCTTTAGACCAAGCGCGATTGCAAGAAATTGCAATCCAGAAGCAGGTGCTGAAGAGGGTGGAAGCGAGATCCAGCACAACGTGTTTGTGCAATTGGGAGCAAGCCGATTCTTATAGAGTGGGAGTATAAAAGCGTGCGAAGGGTTTTAAATGAGTTGAGAATTTGGCTGATTCGCGCCGTTTGCCTTGCGATATTTTCAACAGGTTCCGAGAGTGCTTTAGGTGACTATCGCGCAGCGCAGACCTATTTCAATCAGAGAGATTTTGCTTCCGCGGCAAGCGCGTTCTTCCAAGCTTATGGTTATCCAAAAAGCAACGAGGAAAAAGCGAAGTCAGAATGGGGCCTTGCTCAGTCCCTCCAAAATCTTCAGCTTTTTTATTCAGCCTCGAAATTTTATAGCATTATCGTCAGACGAGGCCCTAAGGCAAATAACCCATTTTTCAGAATGGCTCTTGAAGAACTTGGCAAAATCAACGCGACGATCCCTCTTGGCCAAAGTCAGATTGTCGAGCTTTTTAAGGCTAAAATTGATCCTGCTGCTGTCCCCGGACCAGCCCGAGGCTTCTATTTTTATTATCTCGGTCTCGAAGAATTTTCAAAAAAACGTTACGAAAAGGCTGACAGCTACCTGAGAAACGTCCCCGCGGGAAGCCCCTATTATATTCGAGCTATTTTTCATTTAGGCGTCGTGTCAAATCTTTCTGGTGCACATGGGCGCGCTATAAGCTATTTTGAAAAGGTTAAAGCGGCTGCTCCTGGAACAGATGAGGGTGAGTATCTTCGAGAGGTTGCTAATCTCAATATCGCTCGTGTATTCTACGAAACAAAGAAATTCCAAGAGGCGTTGAGATACTACGCGCAGATTCCAAGAGATTCCGATAATTGGCTGGAAGCTCATTTTGAAGCCGCATGGACTTTCTTCATGTTACAAGAGCATAATAACGCCCTAGGCAATATTCATACGATACACTCTCCTTTTTTTGAAAACAGATTTTTTCCGGAAAGTTATATTCTTCAGGCCGTCACGTTCTTAAGACTTTGTCGCTACAGTCAGGTCAAGATTTCGTTAAAGGAATTTAAGGAGCGCTATAAGCCGATCTTTAAGGAGCTCGGTGATATGCTCAAACGGAGTCGTGGCGATTCACGAGAGTTCTTTAAAAATGTTTATGATTACAGGGCTGGCACGCTCAGTAAATACCGCGATGCATGGTCCATCCTCGATGCCCTTTCAAGAATGGATGCCTACAAAGAGGCCGGGAACACCGTGCGTTTTGTCGATCAAGAGCTTGCCTATCTGAGTCGCTATCAAGGACGCTGGAATGCCGCGGGACTTCTTGATGAATTGCATGGTTTCTTATCAAAGAAAAAATCCGCTGCCATTGCCGATGCCGGCGTAAGGCTCTACGAATCGGGAACAGGACTTTACTATTATCTAAAGGCATTGTCGGATCAAACACACTTTATCAATGCTGAGATGCTCATGGGTAAAGTCGATGCCTTGCGTGCCAAATTGAAAGTCCCGACGGCTGAGAAGAGAGTCCAGTTCATTGGAGGCATGAAGCCACTGCCAAAAGGCGAGGAAATAGAGTTCTGGCCATTTGAAGGAGAATACTGGGAAGACGAGCTCGGCTATTATGTGTTCAACATCGAAAGTAAATGTGGATCAGTTGCATCAGGCGGGTCAGGTGGGGGTAAGAAATAGGTGATGATATCAAGAAGACACGTTTTAACCTTATTGCTTGGCGGGTATGTTGCTCATTACGCCGTGTCACTCTTAGCTGAAGATGTGTCACATCAGAGGATTGGTGTTGAAATTGAAGAACGGAAAGTTAAAAAAGTAGCACCGAAAGAGCAGGCTGGGGGAAAGCCAAAACTTGATAGCGGCCAAGCTTTTTTAGTTGCGGTTGAAGGAAAACCCTACGAGAAGCAGAAAAAGTGATAAATTAAGTGCTGACATATCAAAAAATCGAGATTAAGTGTCTGCATTACTATGTGAGGCAAATATACGTTAAAAATAATAACTTACTAAGGTCAATATAATTTATTTTCGTGCTGAAATTTGCTTTTAGGTTATTTTGGAATGAAACGA
>CAILAO010001111.1 GCA_903832105.1 uncultured Pseudomonadota bacterium
ACTCCCGCTGCCGGCACCGCCCTGTTGGCGTTGTTGATGCGGTACTGGTAGAGGAGACCACCCTCGATTCCCTTGCCGTTATTGTAGATCGCGGCGAGGTTGTAGTTGTCGTTGTCCGCATCGGTGAAGCTTGTGGGGCGGTTGGATATACTGGGGCTCTCGCCGCCTTCGAAGGTCTTTTCGTAGATGGCAAGCAGGGTGAGGGGACCGAACGGAGCGGTGAATTTGATCCTCGGTCTCGTGGAGTCCTGCTGCAGACCCTTGGTTCCCCAGGTGCCGGACTGCATGTAACCGACATCGAACACACCGATCTGGGTGTTAAAGGTCACGAAGCCGCGCTCGAACTCGATGTTCTCCTGGAGCTTCGCGTTGCCGCCCCTCAGCGTTCCCGCTGCCGAGCTTGACGAGTAGAATCTGCGGCTGGACGTCGTGTCGTCGCCGCCAAAGCCATTCGGGACCCTGCCGTCCTTGAAGCTCGTGTTGCCCCAAATTTTCTCCAGGGCGTCGAAGCGCATCGTGAAGGTCAGGCCGTCGTCGATCACGAGGACCGGCTGCATCCTCGTCCTGGTGTAGAAATCGGCGCGGGAATATTTGGTTGACAAAGTCTGACCGCCATTGAAGTTGCTGCAGACCCCATCTACGAAAATAAATGTATATTATTAATCGGTTATATAGAATACAGCGTGAGAGTCAAAGCTAAAGTTTTTAGAAAGAGATCACGGAAAAGTTATAAGTCGAAGATTAAGATGAAACCTAAGATTGACAAAGCTTTCGAGCTAATTGAGTACACGCCCTTGTACTCCCCGATAAGCAAATAGTGTGATAAAATATGGCTGTGCCCCCGTTCTCCCCAATTTGATTGGAGATGCTAATGAAGTATTTTCTTAGCACGCTACTTTTTTCAAGTTTTATTGTGCTTCTTTTTTCATGCGGTTCTGATCACCCTTCCCGACTCTTCGAAACACCTCAAGATATGAGATTGCAGGGAATCAATGGATTAGATGAAGCTCTCGCCCTCATATCGGAAGATCATTTAAAAAGGTCGTTATACTTTCTTGCTTCAGACGAACTCCGAGGTCGAGAAAGCGGCGATCGTGGTAATGAGATGGCAGCGCGTTACATCGCAGAGGACTTTCAGGGCTCAGGCCTCACCTCCGGTCTTCCTTCGTCTTATTTTCAGGAGTTTAAAGTCGACATTGGAAACGGACGCACTAGCAATGTCCTGGGACTTATCCCTGGGAGTGATCCTTCGCTGAAAGAAGAGCTTGTGGTCATCGGCGCACACTTTGATCATATTGGCATGAGACCGGTCATCGAACCGGACACCAAGGATGGGAATCCCGATGATCCCGAAGAGGATCTCGTATATAACGGCGCTGACGACAACGCATCTGGCACCGTAGCCATTATGGAAGTGGCGCGGGCCATCGGCAAAATAAAGCCAATCCTGAACCGTACAGTTCTTTTTATTGCGTTCTCTGGCGAAGAAGATGGACGACTTGGCTCCATTCACTACCTAAATTCCGCTCTATGGCCTCTTAACAAAATCGTCTTCATGATGAATCTTGATATGGTAGGCCGCCTCAAAAACGGACGTCTTCACTTTTATGGAGGTCGGCGTCATGCGCTCATGGCCAAGCTCCTCGCTGATGTTTCTGCAAAATATCCCGAGGTTCAACCCAACATAGCGCTCGATACCGGCGGAATGTCAGATCACGCCACATTTATCGAAAAGAAGATTCCCGCGATCGACCTTCACACGGGAAAGCATGATGACTTCCATGAAATCACAGACAGCGCGGAAAAGATTAATTATCCAGGTCTCACGGCTATCACTAAGATTGCCCTCGAACTCACCTGGACGATCGCTCAAAGAAAAGACTTGCCGGGCGCGCAGTGGACAGATGTTTCCCTTTCACATGAGGATCTGGAGCTTGATCATGGGATCTTGCCGTTTGGTTTTTGATTGATAATCGCCCGGATTGTTCTATAATCAAGCTCTTTGATTCAGAAATTTGCCTCATTTCCTTTCCAAACGTTCATGCAAACGTTCGTAGACACAAAAAACCCTAGAGTTTTTCTTGCTTTTCCATTAACCTTGCGCACCAAGAGGTGACCGAAATGAATGGAAATAATGACTTTGATGAAGTGCTCCAACGCATAAAAACTTTTTTTGACAGCTTTGGCAAGAATCCTCATGGCAGAAAGCCCGCTTCCACGCATCACGCTATGGCTGGAGTTTTGTTTGTTCTTGTGGCAATCGTAGGCGTGATGGGATCTTTTTATACGGTCGATTTCAGTGAAGAGGCCGTCATTACGAGGTTTGGGCGATACACGGAAACCGTCCCGCCAGGGCTTCACTTCAAGCTTCCTTTTGGCATCGAGAACGCTCAGAAGGTACCCTCAAAAATCGCGCTTCTTGGCGAATTTGGTTTTCGCAGCGTTGGTCAGAAGGATTCAAAGACAAATTATGCTGAAAAGAAATTTCCAGAAGAAAGTCTGATGCTGACAGGTGATCTCAACGTGGCCGACGTAGAATGGATCCTAAAATACCGAATTCGCGATCCTTGGAAATATCTTTTCCATGCCAAAAACGTTGAACAAAACATTCGCGATGTTTCCGTTTCCATCATGCGCCGTGTCGTGGGAGATCGCACGGTGGGCGAGGTGTTGACTACTGGACGCGTCGAAATCGCTGATGCTGCCAAGCTATTGACACAGGAAGTTCTCGATCGATACGATATGGGGATCAAGATCGAGGAAATCATCTTGCAAGACGTCAACCCCCCGGAATCGGTTAAGCCTGCATTCAACGAAGTCAACTCAGCCAAGCAGGAACAAGAACAAACGATCAACAACGCTGAGCGTGAGTACAATATGATTATCCCGGAAGCGCGGGGAAAGGCAGAACAAGTCCTCGCGGAGGCGCAGGCCCAGGCGATTATGAATGTTAATCACGCCAAAGGTGATGCATCCAAGTTTTCGGCTGTATTAACCGAGTATCGGAAAGCTCCTGATGTCACCAAAAAGCGGCTTTATCTTGAAACCATGGAAGACATCATCGGAAAAAGCGAGCGGCTTATCGTCATTGATAGCGCAGTAAAAGGTGTTTTGCCGCTTTACGGACTTTCAGGAGACAAAGTGATGGCGACAGAATCCGAAAAACCAGTCAACCCGGCGGAAAAGAAGTGAGGACATGTCGATGAAAAATATCTGGATCTCAGTCATTGCGTTTTTGTGTTTTTTGACCCTATGGTCTTCGATTTATACTCTTAATGAAGGACAACAGGCTATTGTGACGCAATTTGGCCGCATTGTTGACGAACCCAAGACAAAAGCGGGACTTCATTTCAAGACTCCGTTTATTCAAGATGTTCGTTACGTCGACAAGCGTATCATCACATGGGATGGTGATCCCAACCAGATTCCTACCAAAGACAAGAAATACATCTGGGTCGATACAACTGCTCGTTGGCGCGTTGTTAATGCCAAGCTATTTTCCGAAACGGTTCGAAATGAGCAGGGTGTCAAAGCCCAACTTGACAGTACCATCGATGGAATCACACGAGATACAATTTCTAATCACAACCTTGTCGAGGCTGTTCGAAACTCCAATGGAATCATTGAAAAAATCAAGGAAAGGAAAGTTCAGGCGGCCAAAATCGATGAAAGTCTCCCAGGTGCGGAAGTGATCGAAGAAGAGATTACGGGGGAAATTGAACCGATCGCCGTGGGGCGTGAACGTCTCAGCGATATTATAATCGAAAGATCGAGAAAAGACCTTAACGCCTATGGCATTGAATTGATCGATGTCCAACTCAGGCGCATTGCCTACGAAAAGAGCGTTGAATCGAAGGTTTATGATCGCATGATTTCCGAACGAAAACGAATCGCCGAAAAAATCCGTTCTATAGGTAAGGGAGAAGAAGCTAAAATTAAGGGAAAACGAAATCTCGATCTAAAGGAAATAGAGTCGACGGCCTACCGCAAAGCTCAGGAAATCAGAGGCAAGGGTGAGGCAGAGGCCATTTCAATATATGCTAAATCGCTCAAGGAAGATCCCGAGTATTATAGCTTTGTCAGAACTCTGGAAGCCTACAGAGAGGGCTTGATGGGCAAAGGACAATTAATCCTTTCGACTGATTCCGAATTTCTAAAATTGATTGGCAAGCAAAAATAGGATCCCTTTTCTTCCATATGGAGGAATCGAGTCGTTGAGCACGTGCGGAATATCTTAGACATCAAGTCCATGAGATTTGATCAATAAGCTCTTCTTGAACAAACGTGAGACGAATCGATTTCGGACGAGTGTAGTCACGGTACTTTCGGGAAATCTGTTTTTTTAGGTTCTCATAGACTTCTTCTTTAGATGATGCTGGGAAAACAATATTTTCGCCCTTGGCCTCCACTAGGTATTCGCTATTTGGTCTTACTTTGACTACGAAGTCAGGCCTTACTTTGATAGCCACATCAGCAAAACCAAAAACAAATCGCCAATGCAAAAAAGCCCCAAGAATCACGAAAACATGAAACACCTCGTGCGGCCCAATCACTCCGTCAATAATGTATGGCCAACGCAGATACTCCATGACGCCGCCCAAAGAATATACTATGCCACCCAACAGCAAATATTTAAGACCCTCATTCGAGTAATGGCGTTTGAACTTCCAAGCCGAGACTACCCCAACCCATCCCAGACTCAAATAAAGAAATAAGCTCAACCATTCTGGAAAGCTTTCAAAGAACACGACCTCCAAAACCAAACCCGTAATAGCTGTCGCCCAGACGATGAACAAAACACCCCAGCGCCAAAAGCCCCTAAAAAGCACGATGTGTAACGGAATGAAAGTCGCTGCAATCATAGTCCAGATCGCTGCATGGTCAAGACGCTGCAACACTGTTCTTGGAAGTCTGCCAGGCTCCAGCAAATGGTAAACCCCACTCATTGAGAAGAGATACACTAAGAAAAAAGAATAAATGATCAAAGAAGTCACTCTCAGGGCATTGCCACGTCCTCGATAAACAAGAATAACACCAGCCACCAGAAAAAAGGCCGCCGCAATAAAGTGCAACCAACAACTTACTGGCTCACTGAACCCAATAACGGGAATTATATTTGGATAATATTTCATCTATTCCACACCCCCAATAAGTGACACGCCCTTCCCCGTGCATGTTACCTGCCTAATCATTTTTCTGTCCATTTTTTTGATTAACATTCAGATCATACGATCATTCAACACAGGGGTCATTATAGCCACTGACAAAAACTCTATCATATTAAGAACACTGGATAAAACTTAGTGGTAACAAACTAAATCGGCAAAGCCAAATAGAGCTAATTTTAAAGAAGTGTTTTAAAGAAAAGTCAAAAGAGGTAGTCTGTGAGCAATAACTCATTAGTAATTTTTTGGAGTCTTTATGCAAAAGTTTTTCCTCACTGCGTCAATGCTGTCGATTTTTTTCCTTTTTGTGGCCTGCGGAAAAAACCAATACATGGATGGTTCCCTGACCACTGGCCTAAGTACCGATCGGACAGTCTATTTTTCCGTGGTCAGTAAAGATACTAAGCTTCCATATCTGGCTCGTATCCCCACTGAGCAGCACGTGATCCTCGCCACAATGCAACCTATTTCAGAATCCTTAAACGCCATAGACGTCACAGAAGGCAAGGGAATGGTTTTGCATATTGTTGAACCACTCGGCACTAAAACGCTGCCACACGAGGTCGCGCGTTTAGATCGCATCGCAATTTTGGCGACCTCGGTCGATGAAGTGCGGAATGGTGGACTATTGAAAATTGCCAGCTCGCCTGATTTCATGTACCTGGGACTGGTGCCGTTCTCGGAACGGAAACCCTATCGCCCTCAAGCAGAAGAAACTCCCGAACTTAGGGATATCATCAACTCTTTGCCAACAAATCATGTTGGTTCGGCAGACCCAGTTGACGCCGTTTTTTTAACCACTAAACTCGCCGAACTTAGTGGCGAAAAAACTGTCAAAATCGATGGTGTCGAGACAAGAATCAAAGAACGGGGTTATGGGAGTGGAAGAGCGTTGGCACAAAAGTATCTCGTTCAAGAATATGCCGCTCTTGGTTACAAGGCTGAAGCCAAGCCGTATTCGAGGGTTTTTATTGACACCGTAGACAGTGGGTTTAACATTGTTGCCGAAAAAAAGGGTCTAGATCCTTCGAAATATCTTATGATCACTGCACATTTTGATAACGTTGGCAACGCCGGAGCGGACGACAACGGATCGGGAACCGTGTCTCTCCTCGGTATTGCCAAAGCTCTTCAAGACATTACTCCTAAAGTGAATATTCGTTTCGTCAGCTTTGACCAAGAAGAATCGGGCCTCATCGGTTCCGAGTCTTATGCCCTGCAACTTAAGGAAGCCGGAGACATTGATCAGCTTATCGGTGTCATCAATCTTGATATGACTGGTTACGACAAGGGAAATGAGGGTGCGGTCAGTCTTTCTGATTGCAATGAAAACACTTCCTCCGCCCTAACCAAGCTCGTTACCGATTCTATCAAACGCTACAACTACCCGTTGAAAATAAATAATTCTTGCAGCAGCGCCAGTGATCACTCTTCATTCTGGGACTATGATAAACCGGCCATCATGGTTATTGAGGATCTTAAGCGACTCAATCCTTGCTATCATTCGTCATGTGACAAGACCGATATCGTCGACTTTGGCTTTTTGACTTCAATTGCGAATTCGGTAGCGCGAATGATTATCGATAATTTTTAACAAACAAGGCTACGCGTTTTTTGTGATGCGAAAATAAGAGTCTCAAATCCGGGGCCAAATCCTGGGAAACCTTACTCATTTCCTGTTTCCATACGTGAGACATAAAAAACAGGTATGGTGTCCTGATTAGCAGTAGACATCATATCAGAAATGCCGCTCTCGGGGAAAAAATAGAAAGATCAAAGCCCTCTTTTGTGGCTTGATTCGATTGCTCGATTCGTAACCGATTGATATTACATGGCATATAACCAAGATCTAAAGTTTTTGCGAAGGATTCCGATGTGTATGTTGAATGGGCATTAAAGGGGGATACATGACCACTTTCTATAAAAGTTTTGCGATAATGTTTTTATTCATTGGTGCTATCGGACTAGCTTCTTTTTCTCATGCCGAAGAATACAACCTATCTTATGGAGCACGTCTTACCGAAACAAACGGCGCACCAGTTCTAGGTCAAGATGGGAAACTTGATCTTGAG
>CAILAO010001112.1 GCA_903832105.1 uncultured Pseudomonadota bacterium
ATTGGCTAATATAGTAAGTATGAATAGCGTCACGCTCCCCCATCTCGATAAAAGAACTCACGACAAACGCCGATTGTCGGATTTGTTTTACCAGTCATTTGATTCCTCCAAAGTTTTTAGCTTTTTCCGAAGGCTTCCCCCTAAGACGCTGGGCGAGGGAGCTCATTTCAGGGTCTATAAACTCGCCAGCTCTTCAAGTAGTCTCCCCGCACTCTCTGTCAATATCGCTAAACCAAACTTTTATGAAGGAAAAGGCCCTCAATTTCGTAAGCATTGGATAGGGTGGATTAAGACGCTTCGTCACGAGGTGGTTGATCTCATCCCTCCCCTTGAAGTGATTGAAGACGAAGACACCCTTGCGATCGTGATGCCATTCGGTGAAGATCCTATAGAGCAAGCCGCGACACATTGGCAACCGATTGCAGAGGCCCTAACTCAGGCGCTTAAACAGCTTGAGGGGGCTGGGTATGTCATTGAAGACAAAATACAAGGCCGTTCGTGGCAAGGAATACCTTTTATTTGCGATTTTTCTGATCTGCAGCCGAAATAGCCATGGCATGATCGGTGATCATTTTTTGAAATGCCTCCAAAATTGAAGGCATCATTGATTCCGACATCGATCCTGCAAGTGCGTCAACGATAAAACTGTCAAACTCCGACTCCAACGTGTAGATGGCGAGGGTTTTATCGGGTCCTTTGGGGCTTAATTCCCAGCTTCCCTTGTTTTTCGCCATGAGGTTGGAGTCTTCAAGATCCCACCAAATTTTGGTCGGAGGCGTTTCGAAGAAGCTTAACGTGTAATAAAACGTCTTCACCATGTCGATTTCAAACCGCGCCATCAAGACGGACCCCTTGCGTGTTGGAGGATAGATAGTCGCTCCCGTAACGCCCGGTAAATACTTCGGATATTTCTTAAATTGCCGAATTCCGGAAAAAACCGACTCGATACTTCCAACAAAAATATGCTCTGTTTTTAAAGTTGACATGGCTCAGCCCTTCCCTTGTACGCCAATATTTTATAAACTTAAATTAGGGTTATGTATAGATCTCCGGAAGTCGGGGCGGTTTTTTTTAGTGGACACTGGATTTTGAAAATGGAAGTAAGAAGTTATGTCAACAAATGATGTGTCGATGAAGGATCTGGTCGAGTTTATTGCCAAAGCGCTCGTTGATGAAGTAGGCCGAATTGAAATCAGCGAAATTACTGGAAACCAAACCAATATCATTGAGCTCAAAGTAGCGAAAGAGGATATTGGCAAGGTGATTGGCCGTCAGGGACGAACAGCGGACGCAATCAGAACAATCCTGAACTGTGCTGCAGCGAAACTCTCTAAACGGTATATTCTCCAGATTATTGACGAGTAGGAATCGAGTACCGTGAGAGATCCCGCAAGTGCGCTGATTGTTGGTGCCGTGGAGGGGATCGTCCTTTCGAACGAAGAACGAAGGTTTTTCGAGCGGGAAGCTCCCTCTGGCGTAACGCTGTTCAAGCGAAATATTCCTCCTTCTTTTACAGAATTCCGAAAGCTTATTGTAGACATTCAAAGCACTCGTGTGCACGAGTCGCCTCCTCTTGTCATCGCAATAGATCAAGAGGGTGGACGTGTTGCGCGTCTTAGATCTCCTTTTCCAGAACAAGGCCCTCCTGAAAAACTTGTTGATGGGAAGAAAGATGAAGAGTCGCTTTTGTTTATTGAGAATCATGCATTCATCGTTGGATCTTCGCTAAAAGGCCTTGGCGTTAATGTTAATTTTGCCCCTGTCGTTGATATTAGAACACCTTCGACCGTCGATGCGATAGGCGATCGTGTTTACGGCAGTACTGCGGAAGACGTTTGCCTTAGGGCTGGCGCCTACTTGAGTGGATTACAGTCCTCAGGTGTATATGGATGCCTAAAGCATTTTCCTGGGAAGGGCGATGCCTCTGTTGATACACACATCAACTCTGCGGTGATTAAGCTAAGTCGTGAAGAGCTTGAGGCTCGAGAACTTGTCCCGTATCGAAGACTTCTTCCTAACACGAAACTCGTCATGGTTTCGCACGGCATTTTCCCGGTGTTCGGTCAAAAAGAAGCAAGCAGATCTCCCGAGATTATTGGTGGTCTCCTTAGGAAAGATATGGGATTCAAGGGTGTCGTCGTCAGCG
>CAILAO010001113.1 GCA_903832105.1 uncultured Pseudomonadota bacterium
CATATCATAATCTTATTTTTAAAAGTTCATGATAAGAATCTCATGACCTTGTTTTTCTTCTAATGTTTGATTAGAAATAGTTGTGCTCGCCCTTGTAAATGATTTACTTTCCCATCTAAATTTATCTTTTGGATACATTTCATCAAGTCCATCAAAATCATAATAAGAGAGAATAAATTTTCCTTGAATATTTTTTAATATGCTAGATAATCTTTTGTGTCCAAAAGAGCCAAAATGTTCTGCACCTCTATAATATTGAAACTCGGTATCCTTATATGGTGGATCAGCATAAAATAATGTATTCTTTGAATCATATTTTTCTATATGTTTCTCAAAATCAAGTATTTCAAATGCTTTAACTTTATTTAATTTATTAATGAGTTTTTCGTCTCTGACTTTACGGATTAACATTTGTGATTTAGGTTCAGGACATTTTTTACCTTCAATATATGATGATGCTGAATATGAAAATCCACATTGTTTATCGTTGGATATGCCGGAAAACGCATGGCGAAGCATTATACCGTATTTTACCGCGAGGTCAAAATCAGGTATAATTATATTAAATTGTTGTCCAATTTTATCGTAATAGAGTTCCTGACGATATTTATTGAATAGATCCTTGAAATAGGAATAGTAAAAATCATAAGTTAATTTAGCGGTTGGTTTAAATTTTGCATCAAAATGAAGCAATCCACCGGGTTGACTTAGTAATTCAAGATGCTCAGCATATTTTGTATCACTAACTGAAGCATAAAAATTTGTAAGGTACTGATTCATATCATTATATATGATAGTATCAACAAACTCAAAATCTTCATTAAGATATACCCAAAAAGCACCAGAAAAAACCTCAGTAAAGATTTTTGTATTCTTTTTCATTTCAGGTGTTATTTGCGACCAAATCCAATTTGATGCTTTGTTTTTACCACCAAAATATGATATATAATTACTTCCTCTCGCCATTTATTTTAGTTATTTTTTCTAGTTTTTCTTTTCTTTGTTTCTGAGTAATCATTTTCATATAATGAGATATAGCATTTTTCAAAGCCTCAGGTGGATAAATTCTACTTGGATTATGTTGAATTGATGTAAGTGTTCCCCAAAGTGTATAACCTGAATTCATTTAAGTAGATTTTTTATTTTTATTTTTCTCATTTGTTTTTCTGTAATGAAAACATTTTTGAAATCAACATCTTCATAAGTGTGAGCAACCAATTCCCTTGTTCCTTCTCTAGCTTTAAGCATCCAAGGACTATTAACACTTATTTCAAATTTATCCTCATAAGTTTTCAAACCACATATTGTATATGGCTCATATTTTTCACGAATTCTATATACTCTATCACCAACTCTATATCCATTATAACATTGATAATGAGTATCTTCTACAACCACCATGTGATTAGGTGAACTAGGATCATATCTTACAAATGACATTTAAGTTTTTTATTTTTTCTCTACGATTTTTGAGTAGTTGTTTTCTTTCATATTCTATTAACCAACGAGGATTTACTTCAGTTTTCAATAACTTTCTCACAGCCGCATGTGCTTGTTTTGCAGTCATAGTACCAACATTAATTGTAAATACCCTTTTTGTTGATCGCACGACTGATGAAACAGTACTGATGCCGGCTGATAATCCTGGCGTTTTAACTATTGGTGCTGTGGATGTGGACTATAGCGCATCGGGTATCTATAAAGATGGAACTGTTAGAAAGCCCGAACTCGGGACAGTTTCCTCCATCAGTTTTGCCGATGGAAACACATTTAAAGGCACATCTTCTGCTGCAGCGATTGCCGCAGGGGCTATTGCAGTTTATTCCGGTCATTATGGAAAGCTATCTAAATCAATCGTTGACAGTTTGATTGAAAATGGCACGCTCGCTGCCGAGTCAGAGCAAGGCTCTAATTCTATCTCAGTCGTTTGTACCGGTAATAACTGTAGTGAGAATACCAGCGGGGCAACACCCCCGGTGTTGAGGTTGCCGTAAGTCTTCAACCCTCTAGAGTTGAAAATATAATATCTCCTGAAATAATAGTTGGTTAGCTGTTTTCGAGTGATGGTGATTCTTTAGTTTACAAGCGATCTTCCGATGAACAGAGTGGAGGGAAGGTCGCTGTGAAAATTTGTAAAACATACCGTGAATTTTTTTATAAAGTTGGGATTTTAGTAGATCTAAAATATTCCTATGGCATCGACCTTGAACCTTGTTGGGGCGTTGTCGGTTTTTTTAAACAGCATAGATTAGAAGAATTGCTAGCTTTCGTAGAAAAATATCCCGAGTATCACATTGTTTCCGAATTGGGTAATAATATTTTTTTTAACAAAGTCATTCAAAACCGTTTTGGTTACTTCCTTGCTGAAGGTGATCAAGATCCTGAAATCGTTTATTTGGGCGTTATTGATCCAGTCAGGGATTTCGACTATGAAGTTCGTCGGCTCATGTCAAATTCAGGTTTTCCGATATTCTTGAAGGACAAGTCTTTCTCCGAGTTTTAGGATATCTATCGAATGTTTGACGTTAGCTTTTCCCATGGCGAGAGAGAGTTGATTTTTCGATTCAAGAAGTCCTCGTGTCACGTAGGAAATTTCCTGAAAAATTGGCAGAAAATTTGAAGGTTTTTTAGGTTGCCCAGGGCGTGTACTCAATTAGCTTGAAAGCTTTGTCAAAGCTAAAGTCTTCAGAAAAGAGATCACGATTAAGCCATAAGACTATGACGAAGACTAAGTCTAAGCGATAGAAGGCTCTTACGCCAACTGAGTACACGCCCTGTTTCATTGATAACTAGTTTTTGCCGTTTTCACGCCAAAAACTAGCTAGCAAAAACGTTCAATGCCTTCCATGGGCATCTTCAAGTAAAAAAAGACGGGCTCGGCAAGAAGCCCGTCTTTTTCGTATTTGAATACAAAAACCGAACTATTCACTAACCGCTGATCTACGATCTCCCGAGAAGATTTGATCGTTTGCGCAGCCTTCTTTTGAGAAGACAATTGAGTCTACGGCGAGGGCGGAATCAAAGTAGCTGTCTCCCACGTCGCTCACGCTGACTCTAAGAGTCAGTTCTTTACCCGTCATATCTGCCGGGAGCGATTTGCAAATAACGCGTGGCGGGATCCATCCGTGATAGCACTTATCGCCTTTTGTTTTATTGCATTTGTATGTTGAAGCGTAAGGCGGCGCTTGTAAGGAACTTGCGATATCCCATAATTCGCCATGCGCTATAAGAGGAGTGTTGCCAAGGAGACTCTTCCATTCGCCGCATTCAACCTGAGCTGTTTCAAAAGTTTTAGAACTGCAAGTACTGATGTCAGCGCCTGCGAGAGCGTTCAAGTTGCCGGATGCAATTGCTTCGGTCGCTTCGTCGAACTTGATGAGGAAGCTGTCATTAAATTGGCTTCCGACGTAATACGGGAACTCTTGGCTAAAGAAGGCCACGCGTACTTGAATGCTCTTTGTTTCAGCCGGGACGTGGACTTTTTGCCACATTTCAGAGGTTCGGCCGGCGCCGTCAGGCCCTGGTTTTAGTTGTGGAGCTTCAGTTCCACTTAAACTCTTTTGATAAAGCGCATCGCCGGTCGTGAGGAGGCAGTAGCCTCTAAGTTTGTCGGGATATCTCGTGCCTTCTAAGGCGGCGGGAGCACCGAAGATCATGTCATGTTCTTCTGCCGTGATACGAACATCACCCATCGCTCTCCATCCTTTATATTTCGTGTAGTCGTCAAATTGAGCGCCATCAGTGATCAACGTTGATGTGGTCCCATCTTGTGCCAAGCCTGCGCACCCCAAGTCTGTTTGCGGAGGATTGGGGGCTTCTGCTTCCGGAGGTCTTTGCATCACGACCGTATCGGCATTGGGAGCGGGTGGATTCACGGGTTTGTCCACAGTCGGAGGCTCTGGTTTTTGAGCGGTTTCAAGGACTGGCGGCGGCGGTGGATTTTGTGGTGGTTGAACGAAAAGAAGATCAGCCTCTTGCACTTTCCAGAGACCAAGTAATGTGGTTATTTTATCGTTTGCTTGCGTGGCCCAATTGTCGACTTTGTCGCCAAGTTTTGCGTTAATGGCATCTGCCTTAGCGGAAGCTTCTTCTTTTTTATCATCGGGAAAAACGCCGGCGTATGGAATCGGCATAAACGTAGCCTCGGGTGTTCCTGGGGCGCTGTAGTCAGAATAAATATTTTTGCGATAAGCATTGACGTTGCCTTTTTCGCCTTCGAGCATGATTAGAAGGAACTGGCCTGTTGATTTGCCGGATTTCGTCACGAAGGGAGATTTGTCGGTAAAGACCAGGGCATCGCCAACAGCTTCATTACTGGAGGCGTCAGCCTTTTTGAGTTCCACCTTACCCGATAGCGCCGTCATTCCGGCTGATTTTCCCTTTAAAAGAAGATATTTTCCAGCTTGTTGGCCTTTTTTAACCCGCTGTGAATCATCGAGATACTTGGCGATTTCTTCGCCTCCCACGACCAGTTTTTTGTTCTCGACTTTCGCAACCGAGACAATTTCAAACCTCGTGTATTTCTTGACAGGGGTTTCAAATTCGATTTGTCTTACGAGGGCGAGAGCTTGGTCTTTCCCTGACTTGTCAAGTCCATCGAGTGCACTGGATGGGACAAACGTGAGATCGATTTCTTCATTCTTGCCTAAGTCTTGCTTAAATTTATCGGTCAATTCAAAGCCAAAAAGGATCTCAAAAACCCCATTCGGGTCACTCCACTCGGCTTGGGTTTTCATGGCTTCGATGTCTTCACTTTTCAGAACCTCAATCCCCAATGCGTTCTTTGCGGCTTCTTCGGCGGCCTTTTTGAGCTTCCCGCACCCCGGTAGTGCCACCAGCAGAGACAACGTTACAAGCCACCCTTGTTACCGCTTAATCCCAGTGACATAAATTTGCTAACTTCGTTTTATTCCTAATGGCACCCATGGCCGGAATTGATACACGCGACAAGCCAAGATTCGGTTTTCCGATAACCTTGTCATGTGTCTTTCGGCAAAACCTA
>CAILAO010001114.1 GCA_903832105.1 uncultured Pseudomonadota bacterium
AAGCTTTTGGGTTTGCCTGATGGTTTGCTTGTTTATCCTGGTCATGGTGAGGCTTCGGTCATGGGTACTGAGAAGAGGGTTAATCCTTTTTTGCTAGGTTTATGATTTTTTTAGGCTTTTGCTGTTTATTGTTGTATAATAGTTGTACATGTAAACAATATGGTTTAGTGAGACGTAATATTTAATAGTGCATTCTACTCTCAACCCCTAAGTGGAGAATAAAGAGAATGCCCAAACTACACCTTAAAGAGTCCCTCGCTGGCTTAAAAAAATTAAAGATAAAAATTAATTTTAAAAACAAGGACGAAGCGCCCGTACCTCAACCCACGCTAAAAACAGTTCCAAAGGGACTAAAAGTAGTTGACAAATACCCCTTATACGAACCATTCTCACACGTTGTAATCGTACAAAACCCAAAAACAGGCGAACACAAATACATCCTCGACGAACTCCAACTAGACCCACTAGAAAGAGGCGTCTACACCAGAATTTTAGAAATTCTTCTCGCTGAAATAGAATCACCAAAAGAAGAAATCCTTGATCCACGCAAATTCTTTGCCGAAGAAGCAAAAAAGATCGTGGACAAATACCGAATAAGCTTAGGATGGCTACCAGACGTATCATGGTACAAAATTCTCTATCATGCAGAACGCGATCTAGTAGGATTCGGAAAAATCGATTCATTAATGAGAGATCCAAACATAGAAGACATTTCCTGCGACGGAGTAAACAAATCTGTCTATATTTGGCACAGAAATTTTGAAAGCTTAGAAACTAACCTTCAATTTGACGACGACGAAACACTAGACAACACCGTCGTAAAACTAGTCCACATGGCTGGAAAACACGTTAGTTCAGCCTTCCCAATAGTAGACGCGTCACTTCCTGGAAAACACCGTCTTGCAGTATGTTATAGACGAGAAATCACCCCGTTCGGAACAGCTTTTACCATCAGAAAATTCAGGGAAGACCCATATTCAATTATTGATTTAATTAACATAGGAACTTTCTCAGATGAAATGGCAGCGTACTTCTGGGTTTGCCTAGAAAACAGAGCTTCCATCATGGTCTTAGGTGGAACAGCAGCGGGCAAAACAACCGCGTTAAACGCCATGGCATGCCTAATTAGGCCCGGAAGCAAAATCATCACCATCGAAGAAACAGCCGAGTTAAACCTGTCTCATGAAAATTGGGTTTCATTAATCTCAAGACAAAGCTACGGTTTAGGCGGAAGCAACGTAGGCGAAGTAGCACTTTTCGATCTAGTAAAAACTTCAATGCGTCACCGCCCTGACATGCTAATTGTAGGCGAAATTAGAGGCCAAGAAGCATACGTTCTTTTTCAAGCCTTAGCCACAGGTCACGGCGGCATGGCGACAATGCACGCTGAAAACCTTGATTCAGCAGTAAAAAGGTTAACTTCAAAACCCATGGAAATCTCACCATCCTACATACCGCTAATGAACATTGTCCTGTCCATACAGCGAATCCATCTAGTAAAAAATGGCGAGAAAAAAGCTTACAGACGAGTAATGAACGTAAACGAAATAAACGAATATGAAAACTACCGCCAATCTTTCAAATGGAATCCAACTAAAGATATACAAGAAGTTGACTTCGAAAAAAGTGTACTATTAACAAACATTGCCGAACGCCAAGGCGTAACCAAAGAAGCAATAATTGAAGAAATCGGCAGACGCAAATATGTACTTCAATGGATGAGAGAAAAAAACATCCGAAGCTACAAAGACGTTGCCAACATCATAGCCGAATACTATGCAAGACCAAAAGACTTCTACAAAAAGATTCTATCAGGGGAGGAGGTTAAACCAATTGCCGTTATTAAAGACACTTGAGGCGTTGTCCTTCCGCCTCTTCGGAGGCGTAGCTCCATTCTTCCTAAAAAACATTTATCAATTCAAAGACACACTTGAAAAAGCACAGGTCAAAATTTACCCTGAAACGTATGTTTCATTAATGCTCTTTGTGGCAGTGCTAACTATCCCAGTATCAGTAATCTCAGCTTTAGTACTGATATTTTTTAGTTTCATGCCAATCATCTTCCTAATACCCTTGCCATTCTACGTCATGGCCGGCTTTCTAGTAATGCCCATATCAAAAGCTAGC
>CAILAO010001115.1 GCA_903832105.1 uncultured Pseudomonadota bacterium
GAAAAACACCAAGCTCAGTTTTCAAGTAAAAACGTGATTTTATCTGAGAAGGAAGCGATATGTAGTCTTGAAAAATTAGCCAACTTGTTTGAGAAAAACAGACTTACGTATATGTTTTGCGCAAATACATAACAAAAGACTGTTTCCAACGAGAAGCTAGCGCGAGCGCCGAGTTAATATTTCAGGACACTAAGCTGCCTCAACAACTCAATAAGTACTCGTGTTTTTGTGTCTAGCGTCCCGCAAGAGAAGATCCTTGACTAATCAATGTAATCCCCTAAATACAACAAGTTAAAAATGTGCCTAAGCGTCTTTTGACTAATCAGAAGAAACTGCCTACTCAAATATCGTCATCGTTTTTGAATAATCGCCCGCCTAAAACCGTCCCCCAAAATCACCCCTTCCAAAATTTCCTCCTCAAGGACCGAAGTCCCAGGGAAAACGACCGAGTTTGATATCTTCGCCCCCTTTTCTATTGAAACGCCCTGATTCAATACACAAAAAGGACCAATGTTTGCACCTTTTCCAAGTTTCGCTGAATTTGACACAAAACAAGGATTCATAATGCGGGCTCCGGATCGGGTGATCGTTTTTCCGCTTAAAAACCACTCCTTTTTATTTAGTTTGAAAAATAGTTTATTAATCTTCAAAAATCTCGTGTGTTTTGTCTCGGCTTCTTTCAATATGGTTTGATGCCCGCTCCAGTAGTCCTCCGCGGTTCCCAAATCTTTCCAAAATCCACGATGTATGTGAATATTAACGAGATCGCCCCTAGCTAACGCCCATCCATAAACATCCACTAAGCTGACCGCATATCCTCCTGATAAACGGCTCCAACTCATTTTTTTTACTGCATTCTTGACAAATTCATTGGAAAGAACGTGAGCGCACGCCAAAGTGTGACTACTCAATACTCCCCCTCTTTCAGTCTCATCTTGTTCTTTAGTGGTAGCGCGGTTTCCAAAACCTGATAGGGCTAACAATGTTTCGCTATTTTTACTTTTTTGCTTTTTTATAAAAACAGGGGTTGTCCCTTTGATGTTTTGCGGCAAGACCACCATTGTTGCTTCGGCCTTACTTTTTCTGTGCTGCTCGACAATCTCGGCAATGTCCATATCACTGACAATATCCCCGTTATAAACAAAAAGGTCCGCGTCACCGAGCCAACCATCAACCAGAAACAGAACGCCACCGGTCCCAAGAATTGGGTCTTCTCTTATTAAAAAAAGTTCTGAATCATTCACGCCCTCTAAAACCTGCTCTACCCTCTCTTTCTTGTAACACAGGTTCACCGCCACCTTACTAATAGCAAAATGACTTAGTCTCTCGATGGCATGAATAAGGATTGGTTTCCCAAAGAAAGGGACAAGAGGCTTTGGAAAGAAGTCTGTAATTGGTCTCAACCTTTTTCCAAAACCAGCGGCTAGAATTAGTCCTTTTATCTGTTTATTCAAAGCGTTAGCTATCCGAAATCAACACTTTTTCTTTATTGCTTCCTTCACTATCTTCGGAAGATCTCCCGACAAAAATGGCCATTCCTTGTTGAACACGTTAACTCGCTCCATTGCAAGAAAAGCTGGTTCAACATATTTTAAGTAGTTTCCTCGACATTTATCACTGGTAAGAAAAGCAAAACTACCAATTGCTTTTAGTTGTCTTTGAAGCAGCATAGGTTTCCAATGTGCCTCGATTTCCAGAAGAACCTGGCTTCCCAGTTCTTCTTTTATGATTTCTTGACCCCTATAGAAAAGCTCCATTCTCATTTCCGGAGAAAAAGGAACGTATGAATCGAAACAAAGTGACAATAGGTCGTAAGCTGCGCCACCTAAACGAGCGTCTTGAAAATCAATAACAGCAAGCTTTTTGTCTTTCAGCATAATGTTACGTGAATGAAAATCCCGGTGAACGAAATAGCGAGAAAACTCGGAAATATATGAAGAGATTTTTTCTACATCCATATCAAATTCTTTTTTCTGCGGTTCAGAAAGTATGATTCCAGCCTCGTTTTCCAGATACTTTGTGCGAAAAAAATTTAGTTCCCAAATGTATCGCTCTTGATCAAATGATCGTTTACACCATACTTCACTAGGACTGCTTTGAATCCTCAAAAAGGCACAAATCATATAAAAAAGTTTTTTGTAAAGTTCTTCAATGTCCCGATAGGCGCCGTTCTTAAAAAGATCGAAGATTTTTGTTTCCAACATAATGTCGCCGTAATCCTCAATAATTATCGCGCCATAGCAGGACATCTTATATTGCAGTTTTGGATAAAAAATGCCTTCCCTTTCAAAAATTGCGCCTATTTTCAGCCAATCATAGTTATCTGCCTTTAAAGCCGTTGCGTCAGCCCCAGATAGCTGCATAAGAACATGACTCTCTCCCGTTTCTTTACAAATAATTCGGTAATAGCAGCGATCAGACCCATCTCCAGCCAAGAGGTTAACGCTAACTGGTTTTGTTCCAATCGTTTCAGAAATGGCTTCAAAAGGCGGGGGCATAAGCACTCCAGACTTATATTCCGCCTTTTTTTGAGCTTTGTTCGGGTTAGTTAGTTCGCTGCTCATATCTTTTTCCAAGTCCTTGGCAAAAAGGTTGTTTATACAACAACAAAATTTATTTCTGGTCCTACCGTAATTTCCATTTCATTGCTCTTTGGAAGATAAATTTCACCATCAAGGGTATATGGAATGCTTTGATCTGTCTCAATTTTAAGGCTATCGGTGATAAAAGTCATTTTTCCACATTCAATTTTATTTTTCTTTTCAAAGATAAAAAATGGAATTTTCCAAATCAGTTTTTTTGACTCTATCGCGGCGCTCACACACTGGAATTTTGCAGGATCCTTCTTTGCGTCTGGAAAAATCTGAACTCCCAAAGGAAGTCTTTGAACGGTCGAACAAAACACCGCGCAAGATTGATGTTTCACACCGGGTAATCCTCTTGGCTTTAAATGGCAATTGAAATTTGGAATAATGCGATTCCACAGCTTCTGCCCAAAAAAACGTGACAAAATAAGTTTTATAACGAGCCAAGATGCACGAATTGACCCAGTTTTCTTCTTATAAAATTCCTCCAAGAAATACGCTGCGGCACCGTTGCCGAAAAGAAAGCCATAATATTCCCCATCAACCTGAATTGTTCTAAGCTTCTCTAAACGAAGAGGAAGGCCAGAGCTATGGGTTTCAATTAACCGATATAATACTTGCTCAGGCAGGCCTTTGATTTGGAGCTCCCCAGCAATTACATTCATGGTGCCACCACGAAGCAGTGCAATTTTTGGCAAAGGTTTGTCCTTAAAGGCTTGTATTATCGCCGTTAGCGTGCGACTAATCGTCCCGTCTCCGCCGTTAATGGCAATAATCTCAACTCCCTTTGCCGAAAAATCTTCTACTACGGCCTTAAGTTCATCGAGCGTATTTGTCACCTCAAGGCGCCCTCGCTCACCAACAATAAATCCCAGTATTTTCTGTCTGTTAGGGTTTCTTTTGTTTAATTTCGAGTGCGGATTTGCTATGATACCAATCTTCGACATTTTTCTTTAACCTTAACCCCTTTGTTTAGATGTGCGAGTTTTACAAAAGATAGGCCCCGATTAACATGACTAAATCAAAAAATCTACCCGTTCCTATCTCACAAAAGCAAGCACTCACTACCATATCACCTCTTCAGCAGTACCTCTATGAAATCAGTAAATATCCGTTGTTGGAACCAGAAGAAGAGTACCAAATCGCCCTACGCCACTTTGAAACCGGCGATGTCGCAGCGGCCCATCGACTAGTAACAGCCAATCTCCGACTGGTCGTAAAGATTGCCAATGATTTTAGGCAGACCCAAATAAGCCTTCTAGATCTGATCCAAGAGGGAAATTATGGTTTGATGCAAGCGGTTAAAAAGTTTAATCCATACAGAGGAGTAAAGCTTTCCAGCTATGCTGCGTGGTGGATTAAAGCGTACATCCTTAAGCATATTATAGACACCAAAAGCCAGGTAAAGATAGGAACTACTGCCGCCCAGCGAAAGCTTTTTTTTAACTTGAAAAAGGAGGTGCACAAGCTTCTCACGGAATATGATGAGGCGTCTCCAAAACTTATTGCTGCTAATCTCAATGTTAGAGAACAAGACGTTATAGAAATGCAGCAACGGCTTTCTGCTCCAGACATCTCCTTGGACGAACCAATAGAAAAGCATGATTCCGACGCTCCATCCAAATTATCAACACTCGCTTCGACCGATGAGTCCATTGAAGACGTGCTAGTCAATGAGGAAATACAGGCCATTTTTAAAAAACACCTTGGAGAATTTAAAGAAAGATTGAAAGGAAAAGAGCTTGAAATATTTAACGATCGTCTTTTAAGTGATCATCCCCTATCCCTTCAACAAATCGGCGATAAACATGGGATTAGCCGCGAGAGGGTTCGACAGATCGAAAGCAAAGTTATAAAA
Organism: uncultured Pseudomonadota bacterium; assembly: GCA_903832105.1. GTDB lineage: Bacteria > Bdellovibrionota_B > Oligoflexia > Oligoflexales > CAILAO01 > CAILAO01. The sequence continues at coordinate 4,444 of CAILAO010001115.1, forward strand.
AATCTAAAAGAATTTGTTAAAGAGAAAGGATTATTGAACGTTGAAAAGAAGAGTCTC
>CAILAO010001116.1 GCA_903832105.1 uncultured Pseudomonadota bacterium
CTGGCCGTTTGTCTTCCGGTTGGGAAGCCGAAAGAATCGGCTTTATCCAGCGAGATTAAAGAGAATCTTAAAGTTGAAACTAAACCTGCGCTCAAGACAAAAGGTCCCGCCGCTAAAAATGCCAAACAGAAAGCTCCCCCTCCAAAAAGGGCAGGAGCTGAGGCGGCCAAGGTTTTTGAGACCAAAATCAAAGCCAAAGTAGCTTGGTCAGATGAAAAGAGAAGCTTGACAGGTCTTCGCTTTGGCCGACTTTCAGATCCTCAGAGAGAAGCCCTTGAAACGGTCCTAAAACGCATCGCGTTTACGCCAAAACCATCTCATCCTCTCACCACCAAGGACAAAGGGACAAAAGAGTTAAGGGCTTAGGGCTTTTCGCTTGATTTCGGATTACATCGGGCACCGAAACTACGGTTTTTAATTAAAAACTTGACCTAACCCCTCTATTTTCGTTAAAAAGAACGCTCTGAGTGTCTGTGAATACAGAAAGTTCAAGTGCTATACATTTCTATCTGTGGGATTTTTATGAAAGAAAAGACGAAGTACCAAGTCAAATGCCGTCTTCACAAAGGAGACGATGTCATCGTAACATCCGGTAAGGCTAAAGGCCAAACGGGCAAGATTCAAGATGTCGACCGAAAAAAAGGAAAAATCTTCATCGCGGGTGTCAATACCGTACGTCGCCACTCCAAGCCCAACATGGCCAACCCAAATGGCGGAATTATTGAGAAAATTATGCCCCTTCCCATCCATAGTGTTGCTTTAGTTGATCCAAAGACCAAGAAAGCCACACGCATTGGATATCAAGAAGAAGGCGGAAAGAAGGTTCGCGTAACTAAAGCTTCTAAGACGCAACTTCAATAAAGCAAATCCAACGTAAGACTTTCCATTGTTGGTGAGATTGGTTCCGGCATTGCGAGCTTTTCAGCGGCTGCGGTGATGTCTTTTAGTCCGGTTCCTGTGACGACGAGCACGATTGTTTCGTTTTTCGTCACCAGTTTTTGCTCAATCGCACTTAAAAGCCCTGCAAAGGCGGTTGCTCCCGCCGGTTCTGGAAACACACCACTTAATCGGGATAGTGTTTGAATCGCATCCAAGATGGCTTCATCGTCCACGATCACGCCGTCTCCACCTGAACTCAAGATCTCTTTTACCGCGAGAAGCGCATTACGGGGCATTGCGACATTAAGACTGTCAGCTACACTGTTTGCGGGAGAGGGTTTAGCAATGAGGATGTCATTTTTCGCCTTCTTCTTGCTATATTGGTTAAGCTCAAGACTTCTCACGATCACAGATGACATTTCCGGCTGCACCGCGAGAAGACGCGGCACACGCGAGATGAGGCCAGCCTTTTTTAAGTCAGAAAAACCTTTTGCAATCCCGGCTAAAATAACACCATCACCCACAGGGATGATGACCACATCAGGGACGAGATACTCGCGCGCTCCTCTAGGTGCTTTGGATTCGCGGGTGAGGTTCTCGATGATTTCGATTCCGAGCGTTTTTTTCCCCTCGATAGTAAACGGATTGAGCGCTGTATTGCGGTTATACCAATTGAATTTTTTCGCTGCGGCAATCGATAGTTCAAACGCGTCGTCATATGTTCCTCGAACGGGAATAACCTTAGCGCCATAATTCATCATTTGAACGAGCTTTGCCCTAGGTGCCGTTGCTGGAACGAAAACAACCGACTTTAGACCCATTCCGGCCGTTACTGCTGCGAGCGCTGTTGCTGCATTGCCCGTCGACGCTGTCACGATTATTTCCTTGCGGTATTCCTTTGCCTTGATTGCGACAAGAAGCGATGCGCGATCTTTGGTCGAGCCGCTTGGATTACGGGTATCATCTTTTAACCAAAAGTTCTTAAGGTTAAGATGTTTTCGAATGCCCGGAGCCGGTAAAAGGGGCGTGTCACCTACGGGATAGCTTGGCACATCAGCAGCAGATTTTACGGGCCAATGAGACGCCAAGACCTCCGGATGATTGATCGGCAATCCTCTTTTTGCAATAACCTTGGGAAAGGACTCTAGCTCGACATGTAAAACACCCCGCGCGAAACTCCCCGTCACTTGAAGTTTTTCGCAGACGGGACATGTCAGTTCTACATCGTGTTCTCTATATGTCTTGCCACATTCCGTGCAGATAAAATGAAATAAAGCCATAAAAAAGCTCTACCCGATTACTTTGATAATATGAGAGGCATTAACGCATAAACAGCCGCTGCCTTAACCAAGTCTTCACACTTAACCCACTCACCCGTTGAATGAGACAACTCCTCGAGTCCGGGAGCAAAACCAACCGTTGGGATTGCGAGCCTACCCATCGTTGCCACACCATTAGTCGAGAATGCCCAACGAGAAATCTTCGGCTTTCGATTCATGATAGCCTGAACAGCGCAAGCAGTCCCCTGAACAAGAGGATGTCCTTCGGGAAGAACCCACGTCGGAAAATACTTTTCCTGCTTTGCTGTAGCACCCGTCCAAGCGAGAGCATCATAGGTCAGCAGTTCAACTTCAGCATCTCCGATGTGAGGGAGTTCACGAATTTCGCGCAAGGCTTTTTCTTTTGTCTCCCCTGCCGTGAGTCTTCGATCTAAAAATATCCGAGCCTGATCGGGAACGGAACATAGAGAAGGTGACTTGCAGTCGATCGTGGAAACAGTTACGCTTCCCTTACCAAGAAAGGCGTCGGTTGGAAGTCTTTCGTTTAGTGCCTCGATATCCTGGATGATGGGCGCCATCTTGTAGACGGCATTCACACCGCGCTCCGAGTGTGCGCCATGCGCCGATACTCCACGCGTGGTCACAGTCATCTCCATGCGACCTCGATGGCCACGGTAAATGTTCATATCGGTTGGTTCGCCCAAAATCACAACATCAGGTTTGATCTTCTCGCGCTCGATTAGATGCCACAGAGGATAACCATCACAGTCTTCTTCCAAGACTGACGCCACAAGGTAAAGAGAAACGTTACCTGGGAACGCGGGGCTTCGGCTTTCTTTTAAAATCTTTGCACCGTATGCCATGCTAGCGATAGCAGGAAGCTCATCGACAGAACCACGTCCAAAGACTTTTCCATTCTCATGTTTGCCTTTGAACGGGTCGTAGGACCAAGACGAAGGATCACCAACCCCCACACAGTCGATATGGCCGTCCATCATTATCTTGAACGGACCGTTCCCGATGCGGGCTACGACGCTTCCGAGACCATCAAAGAACACTTCGTCAAATCCGAGTGACTCGTATTCTTGCTTGACCCTTTCGCAGCGTTCCTTTTCCTTGCAACTTTCCGCGGGAATCGCAATCATGTCACGCAGAAAACTCACGATACGAGGTTCCATGTCTTGAGCTTGTTTTAAAAAAGTTTTTCCGATTTCAGTCTCGTTCATAAGCATCTTCTCCTGATATTACTTTTTCTGAAGCATTTTCAACACACCTGTCTCCTTGTTGAAGGCATCTATCCATTCGTCCCATAAATGAATGTCTTTTCGAAGGTCTTTCCAAAATTGAGGCCTCCATAAAGCTTCGAGTTCCTCAACGGTGCGTCCTTGCTGTTCCACCCAAGTGAAGTATTTTAGGTTATGCAAAGCCCGGCGTTCCGGATAAGTCAATTCTTTTACGTGATCAATCGTCGTTCCTAAGAGGCGACGCTCGAAATCGACCAGAGCCGATTTTTCATGATATGCGCCGTACTGGCCAGTCATTTCAACGAGGCGGGTTTTATAGAGCTCTGCAGAATCGGTAAATGTTGTGAGAATAATATCTTCTTCTGTCAACTCGTAGTATCTCGCTGTTTTGATCGCGGCAAGAAGATTGCAGACGCTCGATATTCCCAAGAGAGGAAGGTTTTGCACGCAGTGATCAGGAACGCCTTTTTCAACTAGAATATCTTGACCGACAGATTCGTTAAATA
>CAILAO010001117.1 GCA_903832105.1 uncultured Pseudomonadota bacterium
CATTCAAACTCAGCTCAATGGGCAAGTCGTCGGGCCAGCTTCGGCAACCGATAATGCCATTGCTCGATTTGATGGCACTACTGGGAAATTGGTGCAAAATTCGGGTGTGGTTATTGATGATTCCGGTAATGTCGGCATTGGGACGACATCTCCTACAGCAAAACTTGATGTTCAAGGCTCAATAAAAACAAGCGGTAGAACTGTTATGAGCGGAGCAGTGTGGAGGACGGGTTGCACTGACTTTGGCGGCTCCCACTATGGTACACGATGCAATTCCGGGGAAGTGGCTATTGGCGGTGGCTGTAGATGTCAAACGGGCGTATATCCCAACAAATTGCTTTCCGAAAGCTATCCAGCTGGAGATACCGACTGGCACTGCGTTTGTGCAAACGCCGATATGTCAGGTTATGCGGTACCATTTAGCTGTCACGCTTGGTGTGCTGCTGCCAATTAGGGAATTGTAATTTGAAATTTGGAGCAACTGATTTTAAAAATCGATGGGGCAATCATCGCCATTCGGGACACACACGAATGGCAGGAAATCCGAGCATAAATGACACGCGGAAAACGCCTCAACAAAATAACAAAGGCACAAAGCCCAAAATTTTTCGTTTAATCAATAATTTTAAAAATTCGAAAATAGTTCGATTTAATTGAAGCCTGTTCAAAAGTTATGCGAAGCCGTTTTAAAGGATTTTCTCGATTTCTCTCAAGTTACCGCCTGAACGTCCGATAGGAATCAATGACGGAAGGTTTCATCAAAAACGTAATAGTGAGATCAAGAAGCGGACAAGAAATGACAGACTTAAGTTACAATCCAGAACAACTTGTCGTCCTCATCGTGGATGATCATGATCCGATAAGAAAAGCGCTTAAACGCCTCTTGACTCAGATGCATTTTAACGATGTTATCGAAACATTCGACGGAAAAGATGCAATTCAAATCCTCGATGATCGACCTGTTGACTTGATTCTATGCGATATCTACATGAGAAATATCGACGGTTTCGGTGTGCTGCGTTACGTCCGTAGCCGTGATGCTGGGTCCGATATCCCTTTCATTATGATTTCCGGAGAAGCTGAAAGAGAAGATATCGTCAAAGCGGTCGATCTCGGATCCGATGATTATGCCATCAAGCCCTTCCATGCCTCTGACATCGAAAAAAAGATCGTGACAGTTCTGAATAAATTCCACTCACCAACACCTCTTCTAAGACTATTGCGGCTTGGTGAAAGACTTCTTCTTCTCAAGCAGTATACAGATGCTTTTGGGACCTTTAATGAAGCACATAAACTCGATCCTAACAGCATGCGTGCTCGTCACGGGAAGGCTGTGGCACTTCAACATCTAAAAAGGACAAATGAGGCAATTCAAATTCTCAATGCAAGCATTGAAGTTAATCAGACATACTACAAAAATTATGCCACACTCGCTAATCTACATCTCGCAAAAAACGAAACTACAGAAGCCATTTGTTGGCTAAAACTCGAACTTGAATTGAACCCCAAGCAACCTGAAAGACAGGTTCTTCTCGCGAAACTTCTTCAAGCAGAAAACGATGCCATGGGTGCTATTCAACACTATCGGGAGGCACTAAAGGAAAATACAAGACACCTAGAGGCTCTAATGGGCATGGGACACGCCCATGCCGCAGCCGAAAACATCGAAAAAGCCGTTTACTATTTTAAACGTGCTCGTCGCTATCATCCTTCTAATACGAAATCACTAGAAACCGTCGTTAGACTTTGCCTCGACGTGGGCGAACAAAAGAAAGCGGAACTGATACTAAGAGATGAGGTCCGAGCACATCCGGAAAGACTCGATGCGGAGATTCTCCTTGCGAAATTATACGCATCCACTGAGCAACTAGAACTTGCCCTAGAATCTGTCGATCACGTTCTCACGGCAGAAGAAGATCATCTTCAGGCGCTCAGAATGAAGGCTGTTCTCGAAACGAAGCTCAAGCACTTTGAAGTCGCAGTAGCCGTGTTTGAACACGTTCTTGAGTTGGATGATTCTATTGGATCGCTTATTAACCTTGGGGATGCAAAGCTAGCCCATGGACAAATCGAAAAGGCTGAAAGTGTCTTTCGCCAAGCGCTTGTCATGGATAATAAAAATCCAAAGGTATTGTTTCGACTTGCCAATATCTGTATGAAGATGGATCAGTTTACAAAAGCTTTCGTGCTCTACCATAAACTTTCCGCTTTAGGTCAATTGTCTGAAAAAGTACAAGAAGAAATGAAGTATTGTTTGGTGGAAATTAGAAGGAGGAGGATTCGCCCAACGCGTGCTTCAGGAAACGGAGGGGGTTCGGTCTCAGAAGCCTCATAGTAGAGATGTCAGCCAATCATTTTTTTAAAATCGCATACTACACATTAGTGGTAAGGAAATCTTCGTTTGCGCGTAAGCTGCGGGTTGATCCCCATCATCATCAATGCCAAGGGATGCCTTTTGATATCGAAGTCCAAACGTAATATTCCACTTGTGAATGGGATCTTCTCGTTCTCGCTCTCTTTTCCGCGACTTCTTTTTCCCCTTTTTAGACTCTTCTCTTTCTTCAAGCGACTTAGAATCCGGTAGTTTCCCAAAGTCAAAACTCATTCCACCAGCAACAGCCCAATACGGCATGAGTTCCGCCTGTCCGGCGTACACCAACATTGCTTGCAGGGGACCAAAACCGGTCTTGCTACCATCACCCTGACCTCCTGGGCCTAAATTGGATGGTTCATATTGACCACCGAACAACAGTTTCTTACTTGCTGAAACAGCTATTTCAACGCCCCCTCTAAAATGAAAAGAATCATAGGCATCTTTTTCCTTTTCGCGTAGCTCTGAAAGCGAAATATCCTTTTGCCCGCGAGGACCCCTTCGATACTCGAAATCGGTTAAGAGGAGAAGTTGTGGAGTCGGCCGGATCCCCACTCCCAGAATCAAACCTGACAATGCCACGTTTAAATTAGATTGTGTTTTCAGCCCCCCGCCTTCACCACTCATATCAAGACCGGCAACGTTGACCTGGATACCTTGCTTTGCAACGGAAAAAATACTTACCGATGCGCCGAGAGAAAACTTCTCTGAAGGATGAAAAAGAATTCCAGTAGAAACATCAAATATCGTATCCTCATAACTGATCGTAGCGGCTTCTTGTGATTTTCCGCTCTCCGTTGCAATAATATCGGCGCTGATAGAACGTATCATCAGCTTAAATCCGAGCGCAAAAATTGGCGACACCTCAAAGCCCATGACCATCGTCACGCCACCTTTTGGTTTTGCGTTGATTTCTGCATCAATGGAATTTTTCTGACCTAAAACAAAAAGCGGCAGATCTTTGACTTTAACTGTAATCGGAACAGGAGGCACAAAGCTTGTGATACCGAGACCAAAGCGCCTATTCACTTTATAGACAAACCCGCCCTTTGCCCCGAGAATGCTAGCAAAGTCGATCCCGTTCGAATTTTTCTCGACCGTTTCATATCCCGGATATCTTAGGTCGTAGACCTCTGAAGTGAATGGGGCAAGAGAAAAACCAGCCTCTGATCGTCCTAACATTGCTGCAAACGCCGGATTGGTATCAGCGCCTATCGCCGTTGGCGCACTAGCGACCGTGGCATTGCCGGTCAAAGGTGATGCCTGGGTATTTGCCGAAGAAAGCAGGAGGAATAAGATAATCCAGTTCTTGGTGCGTTTTAGATAATTCAACAGATACCTATTCCTTAGATAGTATTCGGCTTATGGATTATTATCCTCTAAAATGGTAGACGTTTAAAGAGTCACAGGCCTTTTTCCTCCCAGAAGAGCATCTTTTTTTTAATCAAATCAGTAGATTGTTAGAATCGTAAACGTCAAGCTTATGCTGAGCGGAATTTTGTGTTTTTTTGCCAGTCAAAATCCTTTATTCTTCTTTTATTTCAATGTGATATAATCCTTTAAAGCGCAAAATTTTTGTGCAACTGGTATTTTAAGCGTCGGGTGAGGGCACCTTAAAGCTCACCCATTTAATCCGAGATGTTTTAGAAGCGGAGGTTATCATGAAATCGAGAGCGTTATTAGTTTCGTGTCTTTTAGATCCCGAAGACTTTGCGAAATAGTTTTTGCGAAATGCAACAACGATTACTTGCATGTACTTCTGCGCGTCGTAGACTTAGTGGCTGGCTTCTTCGTCCAATCCGTGTAGCCACTTGGCTCCTGTGAGCCTGATCCAACGGCTGTTGATAGATCACTCGAACTTGTCGGTGTTGGGGTGCTCGTTGGTCCAGGAGTGACCGTTGGATTGGCAGTTGGTTTTGAGCTTTCAACTAGAGGCTCATTAAGAATGGATACCGGGTCAGCTTTGAGATCTCCAGTTTGCTCCGGATTTTCGGATGCTGCGGAGGTGTGAACCCAGGTAATAAGATCATTGAGGGTCACACTCGCCTTGGTGGAAAATTGCTGAAGTCCGGCGGAAAGATATTTTGGAAAATAGCTTTCTACTCCGTCGTCTGCTGATGATTCGTCGTCTTTAGCAGCCGTCATAATTAAAAGACCGTTATAAGCTTTACTATCACGCTGAATAGCTGTTGCCCCTTTTGTAAAGGAACCACTGTAACAAGCTTCTAAAATCATAACCAAGCGAGCGTACTTCCCTTGAGAAGTTGCCCACGCGATGTCTTGTGAAGATGTTTCTTCTAAGTAGCCCACGTCTCCATGTCCTGTGTAGAAAAAAAGCAAGGTTCCGTTTTCTTTTAGTGATGCTGCGGCCTCTGCGGTTCGGTTTATGATGTCGTCTCTTGTGGCTTGAGGTTGTTTAATGACTTTAAAATTGTAAGGAGGACTACTTAGCGTGTTGGCCATTTTGTTCATATCGTAATTAAAAGCCTCTGCGGATGAAATCCCAGGGGCTGAATCAGCGAAAAGGACCGCAACATTGTCAGCCTTCTCATCTGCGGCCAGCGACTCAGTGCAAGAGCCATTATTTTCGTTTATACAGCTCACGCTGAAGAGAAGAGGTGCCAAAAAAGATAACCCGATGGTACCTCTAACAATCGAAGCACCCTTTCGATAAAGAATCTTTTTCATAAAGCCCCTCTCAGGAAACTTATTTTCGAATTTTCTAAGAAAATACCTGCAAATATCTTGCCATACAGTTTCCTGTGCCTTTTCAGGCTATAAGGATTTTCTTCATTTTTCGATTTTGTCGACTTTTTTTTCAATTTTTCGGAGGAATCCGCGTGAATCTAATTTTATCTTTGATATTAATGCGTTACATCGGCCATCATGTAGACGCTAAAAAGCCCAATGTTTTGACATCCAGTTGTTCTTTTCATGAAAAGTTCGCGCCAAAGATTCGACTTTTTGGAGCGGGAGGGGGATACCAGCTGATGCCACTCCCTTATTAAAATGTTATCTTCTTTAAAAAGGGAGGCCAATTATGATGCAGCTATTCCTAAAATTTCGTTTTTTATTTTTTGTCCTTACTGGGCTCATAGGTATCCTATTATTTCCGTTGAGCAGCTTCGCGGCAGGAGATGAAAAACCTGCAAGGATCGAAGAGGCTGATTCTGACGATGATGATGACGATAATGCCAAAGATCTTAACAAAGATGATAACTATGATGACGAAGATGACGCTAAGTCAAATGGCAAAGTTGATGTAAGGTCTTCCATCAAGAGAGGCATGAGAACACACCGTGAAAAAGAAGAACTGGTTACAATTAAGCTTCCCGAAGACCTCCAAGCTAGGGGTTATGGGATTCGTATAAAAGATGATCCGGTTATCCCCCTTGATCGTAAAGAAATCTCAGTGACTGGAGATTATTCTACCAATATCGAACTTATCGATTCGAATAATAGAATTCTGGCTCGAGAGCACGCCCCGATTGATGAGGATCTCTTTAGCGATTTGAGGGCGAGAGAATGGCGTATTGGGGTTTCATTTGGAGGAGCCGCAGGGCCTCGAAGCGAATGGAGAGAGATCCTTCAAACAGGCATCTTTTCGTCTTTTGATTTTGAGCTCGGATACCAACCCGGTCCTCTAGGTCTAATGCTTAGCTATGAAGCTATCTCAGCGACTAGAAGACTCGATAATGATCTCGAGTCAAACTACGGCTCATCCTATCTAAAAGTTGCCGCGACCTTTGAAACCGTTCCGTTTGTTCGCGGCATGTTAAAAAAAGTTCACCTCATTGGATTTGCTGGTCCTTTTTTAGCCGATCACGAAGTCAAAATTAAAGATGATTATGTCGAGATTGCAGGACATTCCAGCAATCTTGGAGCCTTTGCGGGACTTGACGTTAAACATCCTCTTGTGGGAAATATTTGG
>CAILAO010001118.1 GCA_903832105.1 uncultured Pseudomonadota bacterium
ACCCTAAAGCCAATATACGCACAATCAAATTACAGAAAAGAATTAACAAAAACATTAAACGATGTCTGCTCCACATCTGAAGTGCCCAAAATATTCAATTATTTATTTGAAAAAATTAACAACAGCAATTACACAGAGTTTGAGGGATTAGTTATCCAGCCCAAGATTACTGATGGGTACGAATTGTTTTTAGGGTTAAGGAAAGATGAAGAATTTGGCTCAATAATCGTTTTCGGAACATGCGGTAAATCTTCAGGAGCAATCGATGAGGTAACTGTTGGTTTTCCACCGCTTAATCAGGTTTTAGCGAGGCAATTGATTGAAAAAGCAGGTTTTTTCCGAAGTGGCAGTGAAGTTGAAAAGGCTTTCAAAAAAGGCATCGTTGAAGAAATAATGGTTAGGTTTTCTCAGCTTGTAGTTGATTTTCCCGAGATAAAAGAAATAGACATTAACCCATTAATCGTTACCCACGATGGCGCTGTGGCTGCTGACGCATGTATAACTATCGATATGGAGAGGGTTAGGCGTGAGCCAGCTGACCATCATGAACATTTAGTGATTGCTCCTTACCCGAAAAAATACATCACGCAGCGGACGTTGAAAAATGGCTTGAACGTGACTTTGCGCCCAATCAAACCAGAAGATGAGGCAGGGTTCAATGAGCTTTTTAAGTCCTTGTCTGTGGAGAGTGTACGATTTAGGTTTTTTGAGATAATAAAAGAAATGTCGCATGATACTTTGTCTAGGTACTGCAACCTTGACTATGACCGTGAAATAGCGATAGTGGCTGAGCTTCAAAATGAGGGAAGGCTAATTGGCGTTGTCAGGTTAATTCCTGATCTTGACCAGAAACATGGTGAATTCGCTATTATGGTTGGCGATTTATGGCATGGGCAGGGATTAGGTTCAAAGCTTATGGATTGCATCATCCAGGTTGCTAAAGACTTGAAGTTGGAGACAATTTACAGTATGGTTACCCGAGGAAACTATAAGATGACTAGTCTATGTAACAAGAAGGGGTTTGAGATGCAGTCTGTAGATGAGTACACAGTCAACATGAACCTAACACTGCGTTGCTAATTTTTTTCTATACCCCCCTTATATAAAGCAAGGTTTTGGGTTTCCATGGGAATGAGGGAATATTATATTTGGGTGAGATAAAATGAAGCGGTGAGGTTTTGCGGAATTAAGCCTTAAGCTGTTAGTTTTTTGTTTTTCCTTGTTTCTTCAGGTTTTTGACTTCCGCTTCTATTTGTTCTATAGTAAGTGTTTCTGTGGCTTTTCTAAGCTCAACCACTGAGTCACCGTAGCATTCTTGGATTTCACTTATGAATTCTATAGCTCTTTTAGCACCCAGTTCCTTAACTAAAGCTTCGAAAGGAACTTCAACTGTAGCTACCGTCACTCTTTTCATTCTCCTTTTCGTCTATGTAATTAATTGGATTTCTCACTTTTAACTTGTACCCCTTCGCTTTGGCTATTTTTTCAATGCACACGGCGTAATCTATGATTTCGTCATCGCAAGTTAACATAAAATCGACGTTGCCTATGCAGGCAGATGCCAAATGCAGGGCGTCTAAAGAACCGAGACGACATTTTGAGCGGAATTCTTGAGCTAACATAATTAGTTTTTTACTGCTTATTACATTCGTTTGCTCAGGATTCTCTCAAAACCGCGGGCGTCTTTTTTCTTTTGGAGGTCTGAGATTTTTTCGATTTCAAACTTTACATAGTCGGAACTTACGACTGCTATTATTGCCCTTTCGACATCATTTACGATTTCTAGGAAAGTTTGGGTTTCCATATGAATTCGCCTGTCTTTTTGGTTATCCAGTGGTCGGCAGTAAATGTTTGTGTCGAGATAAACTCGCCTTATACGTTTCATTAATATTGCCTGTGAGTAGTTGTTGTTACCCTTCAGTGCTTTTAGTTTTTTTCTACGCAAGATGAGATCAAGCGAACAATTTTATCGGTTATAGGATAAGTCTAGCCATGTCTTCGATGGGGCTAGCTTGCTCTTGGCGACCTATCCCCACTCTATATATAGCCTCAACAGGTTATCGATTGGATTTAAAGATTCAAGTCATTTAGGAACTTCCAGAAATCTTCAAGCGACCTAATAATTCTAATTTCTAAATAGGCAAATTCTGAATCATTCTTTTTTTCCTCGATTGCCCCTTTAAAGTAACCAACAGTATGAGGAAAACATTCAAAATCGGGCGAATCTACGATTTCCATTAATTGGATTTGGGCTTTTGCCTGTTTTTTCTTTGGGTTAGTAAACTCCACGCAATAATACAGGTATTTTCTGCCTTCGTTTCCAGTGTTGGGAAAGCTGATTAACCAATCTTTTTCTTGGAAATGAAATTTTTTTGATTTGCATTCCATGATGCTCAGGTCTTAGGTTTTAATGGTATTTGCCGTTTTAAAAATTTTCCTTATTTCGGGTGCTGCTACTTAACTGAAGTTTTTCCCTGCATTTAGTGTTAATATCTGATTGGTCATTTTCAAGTTAGCATGTTATCAAATCTTAAATCTGTCTAAATGCTGATTTCATTGTTGTTCGCTTTAAGATTAATTTTGCAAATAATTCATCATTTAAGAGATTTACTTCATAACTTATTGAACATAAGTGATGAACAATGCAGCATCAAATAGTTGTTATCTCATGAAATCACAAATCCGTAAATAATCGGTTTGTCTTTTTTGACTAGCAGATCTGGTTAGTTTGCAAACTCAATTTTTAGTGAAATTTACTACATTAAGAAAGGAGAATATTCCATGACTACAATCACGACCAAAGATGGCGCACACATCTATTACAAGGATTGGGGTGCAGGACAACCCGTAGTTTTTAGCCACGGCTGGCCACTCAACGCAGATGCTTTCGAAGACCAAATGTTCTATCTCTCTTCCCGCGGCTACCGCTGCATTGCGCATGACCGCCGCGGCCATGGGCGCTCAAGCCAAACATGGAATGGAAACGACATGGACACTTACGCCGATGACCTCTCAGCACTTATCGAAGCCCTCGACCTGAAACAAGCGTTCCTTGTCGGTCACTCTACAGGCGGTGGCGAAGTCGCACGCTACATTGGCCGCCATGGAACCAAACGCGTGGCCAAAGCCGTATTAATCAGTGCGGTCCCACCGCTGATGCTTAAAACATCCGCTAATCCCGGAGGTTTACCAATCGAGGCTTTTGACCAGATTCGAGCTGCTGTCGCTGCTGACAGATCGCAGTTTTTTAAGGATCTAAGTATGCTATTCTACAGTTACAACAGAGCAAACGCGAAGATCTCGGAAGGCATACGTGAATCTTTCTGGCATCAGGGAATGAT
>CAILAO010001119.1 GCA_903832105.1 uncultured Pseudomonadota bacterium
CACTAAAGCGGAACGCATCCGTAGGGTTAAATAGAGGAAGGTCTCTCGCCCTTTGTTTGGGATTTCCAGGAATATAGATCAGAGTTTGAAATAGGGGCAGACGTGGCCACATATACCGCGGTGCCTATTTAAGAGTCACCTTTTTTAAGAAAGAACCTCTCTTCCGGCAGAGACGACTCAAGCGAGTCCTCGCTACATCAGCCCAGCCCTTCATGATGAAGCTCTCGCAAGGGTCGGTCATCAATTACGAGTAGTATGACTATGTTTTTCGTTATGCTCTGACTGTTTTATTATAAATAATGCCTCGCTCCTTTAAATAGGCGAGCAGAAATTCCGTGCATGCTTCGCTTTCGCCGATAAATTCAGGAGGACATACCCCCTTTTTCGAAAAAAGCCCTTTTGCGAGCAGATGAACGGCTCCGGTGCATGTGTAGCCCGTTGTCCTCGCCATCGAAGTGACGCTATTTTTTTTATCGTAACGGTCCAGCAAGTGGTATGTGACAACTTCACGCCTGCCGTAGCCCTGAGTTCCTTCAATGGTAACGCGCATGGCCGTGAATTCTTCTTCACCTTTTTTCAGTTTCCACTTGGGGAACATAATCGAAGAAGTGAAGTCAAGAGGGGACATCTCGATTTGACCACCGGAATACTTTATTGAGATCGATTTCTTATCAAAAAATCCCGCTTCTCGCAGCGCCTCCATAAATCGTGCGTGACCCGGATATCGAAGCGTCTTCTCTTTCATATTGGGGCAATTAATCGTTTTTGCTAATGAGCGTAGACCATCAGAATTAAATGATTCAAGGGTCCCTACCCCGTCAAATTCCACGAATTCTGTATCTGACAACGCTGGTCGCACAACTTCTGCGCCATTTTCAATGTAGCGAGCTGGTCTAGTATATTCTTCGATGACGTCGCATGGAGAGAAAACCGCTTTGTATTCAAAAGGCCATGTTCTGACCGTCGGCAACCCTCCTACAATGCATTCGTATCGTTCCACACTCAGCATTTTTTTGTGATGATAACCAAGAAGAACATTACTCATTCCGGGGGCAACTCCACAATCAACGATGGCAGTCACATTTTTTTCGTGCGCGAGTGAATCAAGCGTGAAGAAATCCTCAGGTGAAAAAGCAATATCAACTACGTTTTTGCCCGCTTCGATGACTGCTTTTAAGGACGAATATCCCATGAATCCGGGAAGCGCGTTAACGACGAAGTCGTAAGGTGCAACGACGTCCATAATGGCATCATGTGACGAGAGATCTCGACAGATGGTTTTTACTGAAAAGCCTTTAAAAGCTTCGCTAAGAGCGTTTTGATTAAAATCAGCCGATGTAACCTCAAATGATGTTGAGAGGTCCTTGGCAACTTCTTTTCCAACGAGACCAGCTCCGAGAACAATGACTTTTTGCATACGTTATACTCCTTCTTAAGGAAATGTAACGTATCGCTAGTCATAGAAAAAATCAAGGAGTCCCCAACATGGCGCCATCCCCAAAGGATGTGGAGTCATCGTCTCCGCCCCAAATGATCATGGCACTGCCCGTCCAAACGGCCGTATGGTAACGTCTTGCGGTCGGTGTGTTAACGGTACTGAGCGCAGTCCAGGTATCGGCTGTTGGGGAATATGACCCCCCGTCATTATAATAGGTTGTACACGCTCCGTCTGAAGGATGGCATCCCCCACCCCAGACCACCATGCGGGAAAAATTACTGTCCCAAAGTGAAGTATGATAAGCCCTTCCCGCTGGTCCTCCTGTTGTAGCAATTGCTGTCCAAGTGTCAGCAGTGGGCTCATAGCGGGCGCCAGTGGCATGATAAGTCCACTCGCCGGTTGTAAGATCTTTATACCATCCACCCCAGACCACCATTTCACTTCCTGTCCAAACAGAGGTGTGGTCTGCACGGTTGACCGGGGCATCAGTAGCGCTCATCGCTGTCCAGGTGTTTGCTGAAAGGTCATAGATCCCACCGTTATTGTCGAGAGCAGCGTTGAGGCCGATCGCTCCACCCCATTGAAGAATCGCTGTCCCAGTCCAGACGGCTGTGTGATCCCAAACGCCATTTGTGGGTGAGTCTACCGTTGAAACTGAAGACCAAGTGCCATCAGCTACCGCATACTTAGCTCCTGTTCTTGTGTAGGAAAACCCTGTGGCATACCCACCCAAGACGACCATGTTGGTGCCTGTGAAAGTCGCGGTATGGCGAAACCGCGCAGTTGGAGCGCTTGTGGTGCTGAGCGCGGTCCATGTGTCGGCCGCTGGGTCATAGATACCACCAGTTGAAAGCCAACAGGTACCGGTGACTAGTGAGTTACAACCGCCAAAAATAATCATTTTTTCTCCGGTCCAGATGGCGCTATGCTTGTAGCGAGCTTCTGGCGCGTCAGTCGCGCTGATTGCAGTCCATGTATCAGTTGCAGGGTCGTAGGCAGCGCCATCACTAAAGATCTGTGCATTATCAGTCCCGCCCCAAATGACCATTTTCGAACCTGTCCAAATTGCCGTGTGATTATAGCGGCTTGCTGGAGCTGAGGTGGCACTTATAGTCTTCCAACCGACCGAAAATGTCACTCCATTATTTGTTGCATTAACAGTGTTATCAGCAGCATCATAAGCTTTGACGCAGATATAATATGTACCTTGGGTAAGTTCAGTGATTTCTTTCTCTTCGGATTCGATTTCTTCAAATGACTTCCCTGTGACTACGGTATCACAGGTTTGATCGGTCGCAATTTGTAGATCATATTTAACAGCGTCAGTTGCTTTGCTCCACGTGACGGTCAGGGCGTCACCTATAACCAGACTATCAGGGGCATCGATGGAAAAATCGCCTGGAGGTGTGGTGTCCGAAGTAGTTGTTTCAGAGCCTCCAGCCTCAGGAGCAGGTTCTGCGGGAGTTTCCTCGTCATCACTACTGGACTTTTTGCAGGAGAAAAAAAGTAAGCTAGTCGATAGAAACACCAGGCAAAACGTTTGCAATGTGCGCAAAAACATAATAAGCCTCCTCAAAAAATAACGGTGAAATTCCATTATTTTTGAGTGGCTTAGTATTGTCAACTTTTAAGTGGTGTATAATTTACCAGCGTTTGGAATCGCGACGGGCAGACCGAATACCAGAGTTTTGGGGCCGGGCCTCGTTGACAGTAATTTTTCGACCATCGAGTTCTGTTCCATTAAGTTGCTTGATGGCTTCTTGGGCGGCTTCTTCTGTTGCCATTTCGACAAATCCAAAACCCTTGCTTCGTCCAGATTCTCGATCCGTGATAACCTTGGCAGATTCGACAGAACCGATTTGACTGAAAAGATTCTGAAGCACGTCATCGGTTGTAGAATAAGGAAGACCACCAACATAAAGCTTTTGACCCACAAAGACCTCCTTGCGGAATTTCGCGTCCGTAAAAGAGGTATCGGCACGATCGCTTCATGCTCCTAAACGGAAATAACAACTTCATTCAGAAGTATATCATAGCATAGCATAACTAGATTTTGCTGAAAAAGTCCCTTTTTCAGCAAAATCGAATAAAAATTACGATTGCCCGTCAGGGTTTTCAGCAGATTTTGGCAGGGAAAAGCCTAGACCACAATCGGGACACTCACCAAGGGAAGTGCTGAATTTTGTTCCGCAAGCGGGGCAGATAGCGGCTTCTTGAGATGGATCATACACTTGGTTGATGATCTCGGGGTCAAATTCTAATCCATCTAGAAGGCGCAATTTTTCAACAGAAAAAGTCTTGACGATTTCATCAAGATCGTTTTTATGAGCCCAGAGTTCAACAGTGCCAGAGCCGCGGCAACCTGAGGTACAAGTTGCATGGTTAAAAAGAAGCACGATTTCAATATCCTTCGTAGCTAGAAGGCTTTTAAGCCTGGTGCCTTCGTTTGCAGGAAGGACACCAAGACAGATTTTTTCATTGAGTTCACTTGTTTCAGACATGGTTCATCTCCGGTTTGAGAATTTGCTCTAGTTCATGATCAACTTCTTTAGGAAGCGGGGAAGTTTCTTGGGCCAAAGCACATAATCTTTTGACTTCTTCAACGCATCTTTCAATGCAAGATGTTGTAGTTGGTAACATGGATCTGTCAACGACAGATTTGGGGAAGAAAAGCTCTCGTCTAAAAATTTCTTTGGTATGGCGTAGTTTGAGAAATCCCCCAGAATTCTGAGCTTCGAGAAAAAGTGACGGGAAGTCGGTCTTGTACGTTGCTATCCCGTTTCTAATATAAAGAGAGGTCTCACAAATGGAAGCATCAAATACGAGTTTTTCCAAACTAAAACAGTTGATGAATGCGAGCATGCCGGCTCCCGATACGATATTAAGTCCTGATAGAACAGCCATGAGAGCACCCTGGCCAGATTCAAAACCGGCCTGCATGTCAGGAGTTTTGGCATCAGAAAGAGTGAGGTATCCATGAGAGGGAATTCCAAGATACTTCGCGATTTCAGATGATGCAGCGTTAAGGAGCATTGTTTCCGGCGCTCCAGCTCTGGTCGTGCCATACTTCATGTCAAAAGACATGGGGCATCCTCCCCAGATGAGTGGGGCGCCAGGATAGGTAAGCTGATGAATCACAATGCCGCTAAGGTTTTCAGCAGCAATTTGCACTAATGCACCGTGAAGGGTTACGGGACCTGTTGCTCCAAGGAGTGGTACTGGTATGATCTCTGCTGGAACTCCAAGCCTCGCGCACTGCATGAGAGCGTTTGATGTAAGTTTAGGCCATGTAAGCGGAGCTGTCGGACAACAGTCGAAGATAGCGAGGGGCTTTTCTTTTAACGCAGCAGACGTCCCTCGAACCGCTTCCAACATCCTGACCATGGGTGCAAGAGAATCCTCTTTAAAAGTACCGGTGACAAGGGGTTTATCACACCAACGCAAAGCATGGTAAAGTCGCACGCGATCAGCGATATCTCTTGGAACATCGGATGGAACGATGCTAGTGCTTTGAACGTGAAAAACAGCAAGGTTTTGAACCAATTTTGCCAGTTGATCAAGATCCGCGCGGACTGCTTTACGGGCAACGTTTTTTGAGGAATCAAAGATATCAAGGGCGGCTGAGCCGGGGACGAAAAAGGTCCTCCCCTCCCCTAGATCGGCAACCTTTTCTCCAGAACGGTTGAATAAGGAAAATTTGCTTGGAACCGAAGAACATGCGTTTTCGATGGCAGTCTCTGAAAAAAAGGCACGTGACGAGGTACGATCAATTGAGATTTCATGTTCTGCCAAAAAATTTAAAAGGGAAGGATCTTCAATGGCAACTCCAATTTTCTTCAGCAGCTCTTTAGCATCGCTTAAAATGGAGCTGATAGTCGATTGTTCAAGAATTTGAAAATGAATCGTCATAAAAAAAGATCAAAAAAAGGTGACACAGCATGGAACGCATGGATTGTATCACCCTTTTTTTAATAAGGACACGTCCGATTATTGTTTACCCTGATTGTTTAAACCAACGGTCAGTATGATCTTTGAGAAACTCTCATCGAACAATGTGTTAACGGGCATCTTGCACAAGGCTTAGATTTTTTTTTATCGGAAGAGTCGCTGGACTCCAGGTTTGACAAAAATGAAATTGATTTTCTGGGATGCATCATACAAGAGGCATTTAAAGTCACTTCGATCTCGTGGGCTGGTAACAGGTGAAAGATATCCTTTTGAAGTTCGAGAGGTAGCCCTGGGTAGCCTGGACTCTTGCGCTCAGTGCTGTGAAAACTGGAAAGAATACTCCCTCTTATAGTCTCATCAATTAAACATTGAATATAGGCGGCCGCGTTTTCAGAAAACTGCGAACCAAAGGCGTCAAGAATCGTTGCCTCTTGGAGCCGTCCTGTTTGGTTGAGCTTTGTAACTTCGTTCTCAAGCTCTGGTCCGATCGTAACAACAGCAATGGCAAGGTGTTCAGAGATTTGTGAAGAGATCTCCTTCAAGGATGATGCTTCAAAGATGCAATACACCCCTTTGGGATTCACCAAAGAATATGCGAGATTTCTGATGGTATCGATCGATTCGATAAGTTTGGGTGATGGAGTTTTTTTTGCGTGATGACCTAACAGTCGAATGATATCAGCAGCGTCAAGCGCCAAGGAAATTTGGCGTATGATACGTGGCTTATTGAGATCAGCTAGGTCTATTTGCGTCACGACTTTTTTTTGCCTCAGCGATCTTTTGAACATGCTTTGGGCCGCTGCCGCAGCAGCCTCCAATAACATCAACTCCTATGGATATACACGATCTTGCGAATAAGAAAAAGTCATCGGGTGTTTCAGGATAAGTAATTCTTGTCGTGCCCTGTTTGCTGTCTAGTTTTGGTTCACCGGCGTTTGGTTCTAGGATAAAAAAACCAGAGATATCTTTTCTGACAGATTCTGCAAGTTCGAGCATGCCTTTTGTAGAGAGTGTGCAATTGACGCCGACACCCGCGGCCCCTTCTTCAAGGAGGCTTTGGAGGCTTTGAAGAACCGGGTCTCCAAAGATCGTAAAAAAACCGCGTTTTGTTTTTCTGAACGTCATACAAACCGTCGCTGGAATGTTGCAAGTTTTAAGCACAGCCCGCAAGGCCGCTCTTGCTTCGCGAAGATCCGACATCGTTTCAATCGTGATGAGATCGACTCCGGCAGAAGAGAGTGTGGAGCATTGTTCTGAAAAAATATCGATCAGCATTCTTTCATCTGCGTGACCCAAGGGGGGAAGCATGAGTCCAGTCGGACCTATATTTCCAGCGATTAGGCAGTGACTGAATTGTGACGATCGTGCGTTAAAGGCAAGTTGAACCCCTGCCCTATTTATTTCTTCAACTGTGTAGTGGCATTTTGATTCTTTCAGACGATGGCTGTTTCCGCCAAAAGTATTTGTTTGAACGATGTCTGACCCAGCCAGCATGTATTGTCGGTGGATGTCCGAAATGAGATCCGGTCTTTCAATATTCAGTGACTCTGGAGCAGTGCCCGCAGGAAGACCCGCATCGAACAAAAGACTTCCCATACCGCCATCCAGAATAACGGGTTTACTCTTCAAAAGATCAGTAAACTTGGTCATCGATGCTCCACTAGCTGGCATGCTAGTTCCGCCGCGGAGATGGCATCGGGAGCTGTCCCATCGGCGCCGATTTCCTGCGCCCATTCTCTCGTGACTGGAGCGCCGCCGATTAATATAGTGAGGTTTTTGCGGATGCCGCGCGAGGATAGTTCGTTAATGACATTCCGCTGGGCTAGCATAGTTGTCGTTAGAAGTGCGGAAATGCCGACAAGTGACGCGTTATGCTTTTCTGCCGCATCTGCAAAAGCGGTCGGAGGAACATCTGTTCCTAGATCAATAACATCGAAACCGCGAGCCAATAGCATCGTTCCAACAAGGCTTTTTCCGATATCATGGATATCACCGTGGACCGTTCCAATGATTGCTGTTTTATTTTTGTAGGCGATTTTTTGCCTGATGATTTCTGGTTTAATTATGTTAATGGCCCGCAAAACAGCTTCAGCACTGGCAACTAATTCCGGCAGAAATAGTTCGCCATCTTCCCACAGACGTCCGACCTCCTTCAGTGGAGTAATAAAGGAATTCATCGCATCCAGGGGAGGCATGCCCGACAAAAGGCAATCCCTCGAAAGTTTGGAGGCCTTTTCAGCATCTCCTTCAAGAATAGCAGTTCTGATTAATTCGAAAGGCTGGGCACCGTTATTCATTTTAAGCCCCTTAAATAAGGGCACAGTTCTATCATTTATGTGTAATTTTTCAAACTATTATCAAGATCCCAATACTGTTGATGCGGTTTCGGGAACGAGTGATTGACTCAGCATCGCCAGGCTACTTCCCCTGGGTGTACTACATGTAAAATGCAGTAAATTCGATTGCTTGAATTACATCCCATGATTGAGAGGTGGCAGTTTTCTCGAAGATACTGGAACAGATGATGGGCTGGATAAAATTTCCGGCAGTTCTGGCAGAATTATTGACTGGAAGCGGCGCATTCGGAGATGATACAGGAATCGGAGACTCCAGAAAGGACACGTCACCAATGGAACAGCATTCAGCGGCCATGTCGAAACAGGATCTGTGGATTACACTAAACGTCGCATTTGCGGGTTTCATGGTTTCGCTCGATCACTACATCGTGAACATCTGCCTCCCGGCTATCGCGAAAGACCTCTCTGTGGGAACGAGCGAAGTCTCGCGGGTTGTTCTCGCCTATTTCGTGGTCATGGCGAGCACGCTCCTTGTTTTCGGCAAGCTCGGCGATCGAATTGGTTTTAGATCCATGTTCCGCTGGGGCTATCTGTCGTTTGGCCTGGGATCGCTTCTTTGCGGCATCTCGCCAAGCCTGAACATCTTGCTTTTCTCGCGTTGCGTCCAGGGCATCGGCGGGGCCATGCTTTACTCTAGTTTGTTTGCGATCATTCCTCGGTTTCTGCCGCCTACGGTCGTGGGACGCGCTTTTGGGATGCTTTCGACGCTAGCAACCTTGGGCATTATTGCCGGTGCCCCCCTTGGCGGATTCATTGCGGGATATTTCCATTGGCAATGGGTGTTTCTTATGAATGTTCCCCTGGTCATCGTAGCCATCTTGTTCGGCATGCGCGCCCTCGCCAAGGAAGAAGGGACAGCGTCTGGCGCGGGTGGGGCGTTCGATGCTCCTGGGGCGATCCTGGTTTTTCTCGGGCTCCTGGCTCTAATTTACGGAATCAACTCAGTCCACACGTTTGGTTGGCGATCAACCACGGTCCTCCTCTCTTTCGCCGCTTCGGCGGTATTTTTTGCCTTCTTCATCTGGAGGGAGCTTCATGTCGAAAATCCTATGGTGGATCTGACGACGTTCAAAAATCTCGACTTCAGCTTTACGAATCTGGCCACGCTGACGGCGGTCATGTTCATGGCCGGAAGCAATTTCCTGATCCCATTCTATTTGGTCGAGGCCAAGGAACTCGCGGTGGAGCGTGCCGGCGGGGGATTTCTCGTGTATTCTGTAACCTACATGATTGTCAGCCCGCTCGCAGGAAGGGCGGCCGATCGTGTTCATCCGTTTTATCTCCGCCTGACCGGCGTGTTCCTGGCAGCGGGCGCCGCGGTATTCTTCGCGCAGTTCAATCGATCGCTTGGTTTGTGGTCTGTTATTGTCTTTCTGGGATGGCTCGGCATAGCCTACGGTTTTTTCATGTCACCAAACACAAAACACACCATGAGCACCGTCTCTCCCGAACAGAAAGGCGTCGTCTCCGGGATATTCACAACTATCACGATGTTGGGCCTCGTTCTCGGAGTCTCCCTATTCGAATCGATTTTTTCCGCCGTCAATCCTGGGGACAGCTTATTTTCGGCCTTCCAGAAGGCATATTGGCTTGGCGCGTTTCTCTGCATCGCATCAGCCGGTTTCATCGTGCTGGCAAGGCGGAACAGTACCGTGCCAAGATCCTGATGCCGCGCCATACCAATTTGTTGTCCGTCGTAGAGCAACGCAGCTATACGATGGACAGCGAATTGGTATCACGCAAGGGTTTTTGCCAATCGTTTAGCAAGAGCCATAACCGTGAGGACAGGCGGGAGGCCTGGAGCCACCGGCAACACGCTGGCGTCGCACACGAACAGGTTGCGTACCTCGGTGCGAAGATCGGTATCCACCACATCGCCGATGGCGGCTGTTGCGCCATTATGTCCGCCGTAGGGTTGCGAGAACTTAACGATGGAATCTTCTTTGGCGCCGGCCAAGCGCAGGATTTCCCTTGCCACCGCGCCGCCTTCATCGAGTTTTTTCCGGTCTTCCGGTGTCACAGCCTTGAATATGGTCCCGTCGGCCATCACGCCGCCCTCGTTTGTGTCGCCAATCTTGACCAGAATCCCCATCCAATTATTGTTGAGATAGCGGTCTGCCTTGCTTCCGGTGTAATACCGCAACCTCTCCTTGTTTTTCGAAAACACCGTGCATAGGCTGATGCGGCGGCTTTGCGCCATGTTCATGTAGACTAGCTGCATGGGCGGCTCGTCCGAGATATCGATCTCCGGAGTGACGCCGCTCCAGATTTCACACAAGTCGACAAAGAGCTTTCGTCCGGCGTTGTCGAAACCTGATTTCTGCAAAATGACCGGCGTTTTGAGGCCGCCCGCTGCGAGCACCACGGTATCAGCGTCCATCTGGACCATGCCTGTTGGACCCATCGCATCCACGCCAACGGCGAGGCCGTTTACGATCCGAACCTTTTCCACACGAGTATTGTAGACGATGTCGGCACCATGAGACACGGCGCCTCGCAGGAACACCCGGGCGTCCCATTTCGCCCCATGAGGGCAACCGACGCTGCACATGCCGCAACCGACGCATTTAGCGGGATCGATGAATTTCGGCATGCGCGCCATCCGGTACTCCGACGGACGCAGGATTTCCTCCAGCCTTAGAGACCCGCGTTCCATGAGTAGTGATTCGGCGATCGGAGCGATGGGGAGTTCGGCTTCGAGTTCACGGTATTCGCCATCTAGCTTCACGCCCATGCCCTCCAAGTCGCGTTCCAGCGCGCGCACGCCGTTGCCGTTACAGAGGACCGTCGCGCCGCCAGCGCCGAAGACCTCGAAGATGCCGATGTCTTCCCGTGACTTGGCAATGGTTAGCGGGAGCGGGAATTGATCCTCGCCAGCTTCCACGATGAGCACGTCCCGCCCTTTCCGACTGAGTTCCCTGGCCAGGGTAGCGCCGCCGGCGCCCGAGCCAATAATAATGATCTCGTGTTTTCGCATTTTCACTCCTTCAGTTCTTTGTTGCTCTGAAAAACCCGGTTTTCTTCAGGTAGGAGGCCACGATCGGCAGATATCCTGTATATTCCCGAGGGTAATGTACGCCAAGATTCTGAAGCGCTTTCTGCGTCGTTGCGGAATCTTGCGACGTGTGCGGATGGCTTTCCGGATCGATGAAGTCCTTCCGCTCGTTCAAATAGATCGCTCTCAGTGGGAAAAGGGCGTTCGTCTCATCAATCCCTTCCAGACGTCCGCGCCAAGTGTCAAAGCTCACCAGATCCATGCCCAAACCGAGCCTCGCCAATGCCGCGACATAGTCCATCCATTCCATCTGAAATGGATTGTTCATGTTGAAGGTGTGGGTCCCCTTTTCGTGTAAATGCAGAGACAGTTTGACGATGGCCTCCGCCAGGGTGTCCACAGGCGTCATCTCGACGGCACGCTTCCAGTTCGGGGCGCATTTCATCTGAATGCATCCTTTCACCAGGAGCAGGGCGTGGTTCTTTTCAGGCGGACAGATTCCCGTCACGCTATGTCCAGTGATGTTCCCGGGGCGGAAGATGTTGACGCGGAGGCCTTTCTCCGCCTGGCGTAGCAGGATGCGTTCGGCGGCCCATTTGGTCATCACGTAGCCGTTTGTGGAAATGGGCTGTTCGCCGAGTTCGACCTCGACAATTCTCCCGTCGTTGCCCCGACGACTCCCCACAGAGAGGGTGGAGATGAAATTGAAGACCTTGCGCCTGCCAGTCGAAGAGATCTTCATCAGTTCGATGGTGCTTTGGACATTCTCCTCGCGCAGCGTCCTGTAATCGAACATATGATGGACGAACGCGCCGCAATGATAGATTTGGTCGATGATGTCAGCGAGCTCAACCACGGTCCCGGCAGGAAGTCCAAGAGCTGGCTTCTTCAGATCCGCCTTGTGCATCATGATTCTCGGATTTCGCTCAAGGTCCGGCCGTCCGAAGAAACGAAGCGCGTCCCTGAATTTCGTCCGGACCCCGTCTTGATCCGCCGCCCTCACCAGGCAGTGGATCGTGGCCTCGGTCGAGGTCAGGAGTTTGTCCAATAGATGGAAGCCGAGAAAGCCCGTTACCCCGGTGAGGAGGACATGTCGGGGATCGGAGGCAGCGTCTCCGGGAGAGTCTTCTTGAACATCGAACGACATTTCCGTTTTTGCGTCCTTGAGGGCCAGGGCTAGATTGTCTTCGCCGCCCAGGTCGGCTGAGGCGGATTTGTCGATATGTGCGGACATGGCGGCGATGGTCGGCATGGCAAAAAGGCTCGAAACGTTGATATCTGAACCGAGTGCTCGTTTCACTCGGTCGAGCATCTGTACGACAAGGATCGAGGTTCCTCCCAGATCAAAAAAGCTGTCGTGCACGCTGAGGGTGTCAATCCGCAGTAGGCCCCGCCAAATCTTGGCTAGGGTGTTTTCCGTCTCGTTCCGCGGTCCGACTGAATCGCCCTTCTTCGCTGTCATTAAGCCCAGGCTTGGCGGCGGGAGCTTTGTCCGATCGATCTTCGAATTTCGGTTTAGCTCGAAACGTTCCGTCTCGATGAACCCGGATGGAACCATATATTCCGGCAATCGCGTGGCGAGGAATGACCGCAGAGTGCTCTGGGATGCGGCATTTGTCGGATCACTTGGAACCCAGTAGGCCACCAGGTGTCCTTCCCAGGGGACCACGATGCACTGTTTGACGCCAGGATGTTCGATGAGGACTCTTTCGACCTCCTCCGGCTCGATCCTGAACCCGCGGATCTTCACTTGGAAATCGATACGCCCAAGGATATGGAGCGTACCGTCGGGTAGCCACCGGACTTGGTCGCCTGTTCTATATAAGCGCAGGTTGATGCCGTTCTTGCGATCGAATTCCGTGGCGAAGGGATTGGGAACAAATTTTTCCGCAGACAACTCCGGCCGGTTGAGATAGCCCAAGGCCACACTGTCGCCGCCGATGTAAAGCTCGCCGGGTACGCCTACAGGGGCGAGACGAAGATGTTCGTCGAGGACATAGGTCGTGTAGTTTCGCAGCGGACGACCGATCGGCATGATCTCGTTTGTCGCATGTTTCCCCGTCAGCTCGCAAAACGTGCTGTAGGTTGTACATTCCGTCGGGCCGTATACGTGGAGCAGTGCCGTCCGAGGTCTCTTCTGTGAAAGGACCTTTTTGACGCAGGACGGGTTGGCCATTTCTCCGCCGAAGTGGACGCTTTCGAGCCGCCTAAGCACCTCGATTCTGTTTTCTGCCAGAAGGTTGAAAAGGGCGGTGGTGAAGAAGGCGACAGTGACGGCGTTCTCCTCCATGGTTGCGAGCAACCGATCCGGGTTGAGCACCGTATCGTTGTCGATAACAACCATCTTGGCTCCAGTGATCAGTGTTCCCCAAATCTCAAACGTCGCGGCGTCAAATGCGTGATTTGCAATCTGCGCGATAACGGAATTTTCCGAGTAGTGGAGTTCCTCGGTGTTGGTCACGAAGTTGTGAATCGCCCGATGCGGAATGCATACGCCCTTGGGGATGCCCGTCGATCCGGATGTATAAATGACATAGGCGGTGTCCGATGACCTACTGGCGCATTTCAAGTTACCTTGTATTTGGTGCGCGTCGGACTCGGCATCAGCGTCAATGGCAATCACCGTCCAATCGCTCTCCCACAGCCAGGGGGCGCGGTCTTTGATATCGGTTTGCGAGAGGATGACCTTGATCCCCGCGTCGGCCAACATGAACCGCAGGCGGGCCTCGGGGTATTCCGGAATAACCGTCACATAAGCCCCGCCTGCTTTTAGGATGGCAAGCATAGCGACGACCATGTCTATTCCGCGGTTCACGCAGAGTCCCACGTGGGTCCCGGCTTCGAGGGGCGTTCCGATTTTTGCCCGATGCGCGTCTTGCAGCCTTCGGGCCAGCCTGTTGGCGCGTGAGTTGAGTTCCGCATAGGTCAGTGAGCGGCGATTATGGACCACCGCCGTCTTGTCCGGATGCCGACGGACCTGTTCCTCGAAAAGCTCGGGGATGGTCTTTTCCACCTCGTATTGTCCCCGCTCGCCAATAGCAAACTCCAACAAATTGCCTTTCTCGGCATCGGCGATCATCGTCAAATCCCCGATCCGCTTCTGAGGCTTGTCAACAGCGGCTCGCAGCAACGTAGTGTAGTGCGAGATCATCTGTTCGATGGTCTTCTTGTCGAAGAGATCGCTGTTGTATTCCCATATCAGGGTGAGGTCCTCGTCGGACGGGGCCGCCGCGCCCATGGCGACGTGTTGCTCCGCCCGGGGAATGCAGATCAGGTTCATGTCCGTCTTTGCCGTCTTGTTGTGCCTTTCCAGGAGCGCGCCCTTGATGCCAGCGAAATCCATGAGCGGAACGGCGCTGTCGTGGAAAGCGAAGATGACCTGGAAGAGCGGGTTGCGCCCCGGCTTGTTACCGGCCTTGAGCCGTTCGACAATGGCGGGGAAGGGTGTATCATAATGCTTGGAGTCCTCTAGGAGGCTTTGCCTGGTCCGCTCGACAATGGTGGTGAAACTCGGATTGTCGGATACGTCGGAATGAAGGAGGACCGCGTTGACGAACATGCCGAGCATGTTCTCGGTTTCCTTCATTCCTCGATTGGCGACGCCGGTCCCCACCAGGAATTTGTCCTGCCCCGAATAGCGTGACAAAAGAACCGCAAAAGCTGAATACATCGTCATGAACAAGGTGGCACTTCGTTCTCGGCTGAACGCGCGCAGTGATCGATAGAGATCCCGGTCAAGATCGAAGCGCAGGCACTCACCGTGAAAATTTTGGACAGCCGGCCGGGGATGATCGACGTGAAGATTCAGCACATGGGGATAGTCGCGGATGGCGTCGACCCAGTGTTGAACCTTCTCTTCGAGCCTGGCTCCGCGAAGGGTCTTTTTCTGCCAAACGGCGTAATCGGCATATTGAATCGGCAGCTCTTCCAGGGGCGACTCCCTGCCCTCCAGAGTGGCCACGTAAAGCGCCTTCAATTCACGCAGGAAGACCCCAATTTCCCACCCATCGTGGAGGAAATGATGCTCGACGTGCAGCAAAACCCAGTCTTCCTCGCCTAACCGGTAGAGTAGCCAACGAATCAGTGGTAACCTGCTGAAATCAAAGCATATATTCATCTCTTCAGCAATGCGTTGCTCGGACGCTTCCCAACGCCTGTCCTCCGGCAGGTGACGAAGGTCGATCTCAGAGAGGTGCACATCCCAGGGCTCGTGGACGATCTGAACCGGGGAACCGTCCTGCTCATGAAATGTCGTTCTCAGGATCTCGTGCCTACGCACGATTTCATTCAGGCTCAGCATGAGGATGTTCTTGTCGAGCGGGCCCTTGAGCCGTACGCTGAACTGGCTGTTGTAAGCACGATTGTCCGGGACCAGCTTGCTTAGGAACCAAATTTGCTCTTGTTGGTAGGTGAGCGGGATGGGATCGGAGCGGGAGGCCTTCGGGATGGCCACTTCGTCCTCAGATGCGGTGGATTTTCGATCAGCAATGAGGCGGGTCATCCCGGCGATTGTCGGATTATCAAAGATTTCCTTGGGCCCTAGCATGGCTCGCAGGTTGTGGCGCACCGCGGCGCAAATCTGGGCCACGATCAAGGAGTGCGCTCCATAGGAAAAAATGCTCTCGTCGATACCAAGCGTCTTCAGATTGAGAGCGCCGGCCACGATATCGCGAATTGCGCATTCCAAATCGCTGCGTGGCGCGGCAGGCTCTGCCTGGCCGGGCTCTCTCCCCCGAGGACGTTCGAGCGTTGGCGTACCGTCGCCGAAGGGCATGGGAAGTGCCTGCCGATCCACCTTTCCGTTCGGATTGAGTGGAAAGGATTCCATCTCCACAAAAGCGGACGGAATCATGTAGGCAGGAAGTGTTTTGGCGAGGTGCGCGAATAATTCTTGGGTGTCAAGAGTTCCCTTGCGACCTGGAATCACGTAGGCGACGAGACGTTTTTGGTGGGATTCGCCAAAGGCCATCACCACGCAATCCTTGACCTTGGGATGAGTGAGCAGCGTCGCTTCGATTTCGCCCAACTCGACCCGGAACCCACGGATCTTGATCTGGTTGTCCGCTCGCCCGACGTATACTATTTCCCCCGAGGGGAGGCGTTTTACGATGTCTCCGGTCTTGTAAAGCTGCAGGTTCTTGCCGGCTGCCTTCTGCTCAGCCGTCGCGAAGGGGTTCAAGATGAACCGCTCCGCCGTCAACTCAGGTCGGTTCAAATACCCTCGTGTCACGCCATCCCCGCCCATGTACAATTCACCCGTCTCGCCCGCGGGAACGAGCTGGAGTTTGTCGTCCAGGACATAACCATACATTCGTGCGAGTGGTTCGCCAATCGGCATGAGCAACGCGTGGCGATGCTTGTCCGAGAGGACGCAGAACGTGCTGAAGGTCGTGCATTCCGTCGGTCCGTACACATGAACGAGGGTCATCCCCCCGGTCCTGCGTTCGAGGACGTGACTCACCTTGGCCGCATTAGCTTCCTCGCCGCCAAAAAGAGCGACCCGCAGACCGACCAGGGCCTCAGCATCACCATCAGCAAGGAGATTGAAGACGGCGGTAGTAAAAAACTGTATCGTCACGCCGTGTTGGCGCTGGGCCGCAGCTAGAAGGTCGCTCGACAGTAGCGAGGAGCGGTCGATGATGGCGACGCGAGCCCCGTTTAGGAGCGCTCCCCAGATTTCAAACGTGGCCGCATCGAAGGAAAGATTGGCCGTCTGCGCGAGGCAATCGGAAGGTCCAATCTCGATGTAGTTTTGACTGCGGACCAAGTGGACTACGGAATGATGTTCGCCCATCACGCCCTTTGGCCGTCCCGTCGAGCCGGATGTATAGAAGAGAAAAGCGAGGGAGTGTGGGCCCGTGATAGATACGGGGTTCTCGGCGGATTGGCCGGCGATCATTTCCCAACCCCCGTCAAGACAGATCACGCCGTAATCGCTTTCGTCCAGAAATAGCAGATGCTCCAGTAGAGCCTGCTCAGTGATGACAAGCGGCGACCGTGCGTCATCAATCATCAAGCGCAACCGGCTCTCAGGGTAGGCCGGATCGAGCGGCATATAGGTGCCCCCTGCCTTCAGGATGGCGAGCAAACCCACGATCATGTTCGGGCCTTGCTGGATATGAATACCGATTGGGGTGTCTGGAGGAAAAGGCTTACTGTATATGGTTTGATAAAACTGCCGGATCGTGTGCGCAGTTCGATTGGCCCGTTCGTTCAGCTCTCCATAGGTGAGCTGTCCATCGGCCCAGACCACCGCCACTGCATCCGGGCTGGCTGCGGCCATCTCTTCGAACAATCCATGAATAGTCCCATTTTCCAAGCCACTAACTTGGCTCGTGGAGGTCAGCATTTTGTTTCTCCTTGATCTTTTTCTATAGCGATTGGCCCCAACAACGAGGGGCGCGTGTTCACTCGGGCAATGCAGAGCACCGTGATGTCATCAGCCTGCTCGTATCCGCGGCAGAATCTGTTGACATCGCCAATAACTTGTTCAATAAGCGTGTGAGGACCTTCGGCGACATTGCGGCAAAGAGCATCATACAAGCGTGGATCACCATAGAATTGGTTCTCCGGGTCCATGGCTTCGGTTATGCCGTCAGTGAAAAGAAAAATCTTGTCTCCCACGTCAAGGCTGAGAGGTTGCTCCCCAAACACCGCGTTCTCCTCCACACCTAGAGCCATTCCACCCACGCCATCCGAACCATCTAATCGCACAACTTCACCCGATGACCGCAAAATAAAGGGCGGATTGTGACCGCCATTGCAGTGACGGATTTCACCGCTGCGAATGTTCATGACACCCAGAAATATGGTGACGAACATATTTGAGGTATTTTCGGCACAAAGAAGCCTGTTCACTCGGGTCAGGCACTGCGATGGACTCGCCATTCCGACCGCCGCGGCCCGGATGAGGGTTCGGCATACCGCCATAAACATCGCCGCCGGTACTCCTTTTCCCGAAACATCGGCGATGACGAAAGCAAGGTGATCTTCGTCGACGAAAAAGTAATCGTAGAAGTCTCCGCCGATCTCTCGAGCGGGAATGTTGGTGGCGAATAGATCGATCTCTTTGCGTTTCGGGAACGCTGGAAATGTTGATGGGAGAATGTCACGTTGAATGCTCGCCGCGATTTTAACTTCTCCACTGAGACGTTCTTTTTCTCGAACCAGAGATTTTTCGGATTCGATATGCTGACCCAGTTCTCGCGTCATACGGTTGAATGCACTGGTCAGTTGCCATAATTCATAGTTTTCAGTTGAAATGTCAATTTTCGTTTGCAAATCTCCGCCACCAATTTGACGAATTTTGTTGACCAAGTTTGTCAATGATTTTGTGATACGTCCACTCATAAAGTGCACAATCACGGCAACGATGGCAATGAGACAAAGACCAATGAGAAAGACTCGCACCAACATGCCGAAGGCCGGTGCCAGGACTTCGCTTACGGGATAAACGACGGCTAAAAAGAAATTACCGCCATGAATCGCCTCATGCCAGATCCAGGCATCCTTTCCTGACAGAGGATCTTTTCCGGAAAAAAGACCACTTGTTTTCGAGTTAAAAGCCTGCCAAATGGACATGTCCGTATCGGAGAGTTTTGCTTTAAGAATATTGGACTTGTTGGGAAAAGAAACATACATCCCGCTCCGCGAAACCAGAAATGCGTAACCGGTCTTAGCCACACGAACAGCCCCGATTTCTCTCTGCAAGTCGTTCAGGGAAAGATCTGCTGTCGCGACGCCCACAAATCTACCATCACGGAAGAAAGGTACGGAGTACGTGATCATAAGCACGTTTCCTCCACCCTTGTCGAAATAGGGCTCAGACCATAATGATCTACCTAACTTCTTCGGTAACGTATACCAATCCCACTTGAAGTAGTTGTACGTAAAATTTCCCAGTTGATCGAAAACAATCTGGCTCTCTCGACGGTGAAAATAAGGGCAGTAGTAGCGTTTCCCAGGTATGATGGTCGTGATGGTCGTTGGTTCAAATGCCATTGCGGTTCCATAGGCCTCAGAGACCTCCTCTTCCATAAGTTTTCTCATCGCGGCTTCTATCTCGTGAGGTTTAGTGAGAATACCCGCATCAAAAACGGCAACCATAGATTCCGGTAAATTTTCGACGGGTGCTAGGACAGCCGAAAAACGCTGAGAATAATACGCACCAAGATATCGAGCTGAATTTTGAAGATCCTGTTCGAACCGTCTTGCAAAATGGAGGGAAAACACAATGATAAACGCGACCAGGGTCAGGATGGAACTGGCAAGAATCGTCACGTTGATCTGAGTACTCAGTGTCCTTTTGACTGGAAGACTTTCTCTGTTACGGATCACGATAGCGCACTCCAATCGAAAGAATATTGAGGTCATTTTCGCGCCGGTAGATTACGTCGGAGAATAAACTCCGCACGATGTGAATACCAAGTCCTCCAGGATTTCGATCCTCCCCTGCTTCCTCGGTTTTGAACGGTTCCTTGTTGAGGAGATTGAATGCGCATCCGGCGTCTGTAAACGTCATACGAAGCGTCTCAATTTGGATTTCGAACGTGACCTCGACCCACCCTGTCTCGGGTTTTTCATAAGCGTAGTGTGCGATGTTGGAAAGGACCTCGTCTCCTGCCAGCTCCAAACGTAGTGCGATTTCTTCGGGAGTTCCAATAGAACGCACCGTGTGGCCGATAAAATCCAGACATCGACTAATGCCTACGGCATCAATAGTCACTCGTAGTTTCTGGAAATCAAGGAGGGTGATTTTTTTTTCATCGCTCATCGAACCACACACAAAATTTTAGAATGACCATCATGTTGCAAAAGCGGCAATGGCTGATGCTTCGTCCGGGAAGATTTTTAATATCTGATTGAATCCTGAGATACGAAGCACGTCAACAACCATTGACTGGACCCCAAACAAAGCGAACATCCAGCCATCAGTTTTTCCTTGTTTGTTGCAGGTCAGAAAAATCCGTAATCCGGCACTGGAAACATACTTTAGTTCGTTGCAATCGAATAACAAATGGCCGTGGGCACCGAGGCTCCATTCCTCCACAGCTTTTGTAAGGGTTGCGCTTGTCACCGATTCAAGGCGCCCCTTGAGGCGCATGATGATGAATCCCTTGCCTTCAGTTTTTGTGATCTCTAAAACCTCGGACATGCAACTTTTCTCCATGATTATAGTATATTGTCAATACTTATCGTACAGTCAAGAACAGAGAAGCCATCTTAGCACTTGCTCACCAAACCTGCAAAGATCAAGTTCTGCCAGGTGGTCGTTCGAAGTTCAGCGATTTGAGTCCATTTCCGGACTGACGCAAGTCGGCGAGAACCTTTCAAGGAAAGGTATGTGGGAAACTGGGGCAGAAAGTGCTGCCTTGCTTAACGCGGCAAAGTGGTCCGGGTCAATGTTCAGGTCTTCCAGATGAACCGACGTCCATTCACGGAAACCTTCTTTCTGTAGACCTTCTTTCTGAATAATCTCGACTAAGTTAACAACAATGTCTTCGCTAACATCCAAAGTGGCCAGATCGTTAATTAGACCGATCCCTATGGCCTTAAGGCAGGCCTCCTTCCTGCACCAGAGTCGAAGGAAGCGAGTCTTGCGATCAGATAGAGCTGATTCGGCAAGGATGCTTTGTTCCTTGGATGCAAGCACGTCCGGTGCTAAAAATTGCGGGTTTGACTCGCAATCCAACTGTTCAACGTCAATCCCCAAAGGGGCTCCCTTGGTCAAGGCCAAGAGGACGAGACTTTTCGTATGCGAAACGTTGAACTCGATACCAGCGGTGTCGAGTCCGTTGATTGACGGCTTTCCCCACTTGTTCTTTCGAAAAGAAAGGTTCTGCGGCGCGATGCCAACATAGATCCCCAGGATGATGCGCACGAACGCCCGACGAAGCAGAAAGCGCGTCTGATCATCCTGAAACACGAGGCGACTTGCCGTCTCCAACTCATCGGCGGCGAGTAATCGTCTGATCCAGGGCGGGGCATTGAACGCCACACTGTTGTACCTAAACCGCCACACATGGACATCGCCACTAGCCAAGGATGGGGGACTCGAACGGTCTCTGGGGGGCCTGGAATTGATGAAGAGGTCAGCGATAAAGGGCATCATGATAATCCTCCGCCAACACAACCAGGATCTATGGTGAAAAACATCACTTCGGAGACAAAAGGTATCGCAGAAACCGGGCAACACCAAGGGGAGTTTTTATGCCAAGAATCACCAAATGATTTTGGACATTGACGGGGTACTAGTCTTTACGCGCTATTTTTATTCGTGCTCTTTTTGTGATAAAATGTACAAGTTAGGGTTGCAAAATGTGATGAAATGGTTCAAAGATGGATCTGAAGGGCTTTTTGATGGTTGCTAGATCAAGTATTAAAAGGATAACGCATTAAAATGAAAAGAGAAATATTTAAAAAACTTGAGCGATGGAAGGAGTCTGAAAAAAGAAAACCCCTCGTTTTGCTTGGAGCACGGCAGGTTGGGAAAACGTTCTCTTTAAAATGGCTAGGAGAGAAGCATTTTAATAATTTTATTTATTTCAATTTTGAAGAGGACAAACACCTGAAAAGCCTCTTTGAAGATTCATTAGCCCCCGAGACAATCACAAGAAATTTGTCTTTATACGCAAAACAGAAGGTTGAAGATAACAAGACGCTTATTATTTTCGATGAAATTCAAGGGTGTCCCAGAGCTTTAACGGCCTTAAAATACTTTTGTGAAAAAAGACCATCGCTTCACATTGCTGCGGCTGGATCGCTTCTTGGGTTAAAGGTCCCGAAGGAGAGTGGTTTTCCCGTTGGAAAAGTTGATTTTCTTCGTATCACGCCGATGACTTTTTTGGAGTTTCTGAGGGCCCAAAATGAAGATGAGCTTATCGGGCTCGTGACTTCATTAGATATCGCTTCGCCAATCCCCGACGCCTTTCATCTTCGACTCAATGATTTTTTAAAGATTTATTTTTTTGTCGGAGGAATGCCCGAAGCAGTCCAAGAGTACATTAAGACCAAAGACTTTGAGAGTGTAAGGAAAATCCAACAAAATATTTTAATGTCGTATGAGCTTGATATTTCAAAACATGCAAGAGGACAGGACATTCAACGAATCTTTCGCATCTGGGAGTATTTACCAAAACAACTTGCCAAGGAAAACAGACGTTTTATTTTCACCGCTCTAGCTCCATCGGCAAGAGCAAGAGAATATGAAAGCGCCATGCAGTGGCTTGTGGATGCAGGGTTTGTTGTTCGTGTAAGTAACATCTCAGCGGGGAGACTTCCTCTTAGCGGGTATGAAAACCCGAATCATTTTAAACTTTATACGTTAGATGTTGGCCTTCTTGCCGCCTTGGCGAAGCTTTCCTCGCAAACGCTGGTGCTTGGAGAAGGAATCTTTACCGAGTTTAAGAGAGCGTTCACGGAAAATTTTGTGGCCCAAGAACTCGTCGCACGGCAAATAAAACCTTTCTATTGGAAAAGTGAAGGGAAAGCCGAAGTTGATTTTGTGATCGAGTCACAAGGGACAATTTTCCCAATCGAAGTAAAGTCTGGTGTAAATCTAAAAGCAAAAAGCCTTGCTGTATTTTGCGAGCAATACAAGTCTTCGCGCGGCATTCGGGTCAGTCTCAGCAGCTATATGCGAGGAGCTAAAGTATGGGACGTACCACTCTATGCGGTTTCGCTGGTTGCAAGAGACATTACCGGAAGGACACTTTCAATGAAGTGAAAAAACGAGGAGTATTGCCACAAGAACAATTAGGGAAAGACGACATTATTGTGGTTCCCACGGAAAAGTGGTACCTTCTAAACCCGGTGGTCACTAGAGCAGCTACAATTGTTTTGTCCCAAAATAGATGTCTTTCCGGGTAACGTGAGGCGAACTGGATGGTAATGTGCCTGGAAATATTTATGGGATAAAATCTGTTTTTCTGTTTTAGAGAATTGATGTTGAGGTCGAGGTTGACTGACCATAGTAAATTGAAAGCGTTACCCGGCACCTGCGGTGTTCAGCCAAGTGATATGACACGTGTTCAGATTTCGGCTCTAAATAGCTGCCTGATTTTCTTATCATTCTTTGCTATTGTGTTTGCCCTTCACATGAAGGGTTTCTCTTCGCCTCTGATATATGACGACATTTCACATGTCGCCGATAAGGCCCAACTTTTTGCTCTTGGCAATCCATTGGAAATCATCGGTAGAGTCCCCGAGAGGCCCTTGTTCTATCTTAGTCTGTATTTCAACTTCGTGTTCACGGGGATGGATCCCTACTATTTCAGGCTGTTGAACGCCGCCTTTCTCGCTATGACCGGTCTTGTTGTGGTCCTGTTGAATATAATCCTGTTTGAAGGCAGCCGCTTGAGGTTTTTTGGTACTCAAGCCGACAGGCGCCGCGTTAGCATTTTTCTTGGCTTGTTTTTTGTTGCTCATCCGCTACAGGCGTATGTTGTTCTCTATGTCTGGCAGCGCTCTGCCCTCATGGCATGCCTGTTCTTCACCAGTGCTCTGGCGGTATACTTGGGCGCTCGATCCGGTCGGTATCATGACAAGCTGAGAGCGTACCTTCTCGTTTGCTTATTGTTTCTGGCGGGACTCTTGAGCAAGGAATCAGCAGCATCACTTCCCGGGGTATTACTCATGGCTGAAGTGATTTTATTTCGCAGCGGAATGCGGCAACTCGTCAGGCGAGGTGCAATAATAGCCGCGATTACTTTGCCAGCGTTTCTAACCTATTTCCTAACAATACACTTCTTGAGGGGAGAGGGAGCAATTCATCCTGAAGGCGTGCTGAATCACATGCTGGTTTACTACAGTGAAAGCGGATTGTCATTTCCCCAAGTCGCGCTCACGCAATGCCGAGTCTTCTTCTCATATTTGGCCATGATTTTCATGCCCTTTCATTTCGATGTGGCTCTTGTAAGGGCTGAAATCATTTCTCAATCTTTGAATGACCCACCCTCCACATGTTTGGCTGTCATCGGTGTTTTATGCCTCATCGTCCTTGGTATTGGATTGATCAGGAAGGCGCCTCTAATATCTTACGGTCTTTTGTTCTTTATGGGCACCTTGATTCCCGATTCATTCCTGTTGCCTCAATATGCTTTTTTTGGATACAGGACCCTTTTGCCTATGGTGGGTCTCCTACCGATCATGGGTGTGGGACTCCTGACGTGCAGGTCATGGCAGCCGGCTCGTATTACTCCACGATTGCTCAATCTAGCGTGGTTGACAATCCTTACGTTGGTGATAACTGTTTTCGCTGCCGTTACGGTTGTACAATCTAAAAAATGGAATCCACAAAAGTTTTGGGCAGATGCTTTGGAACAACTACCCCAATATTCAACGAACGTTCAATTTAGGCCCTATGTGGACATACTCTTGAATCAGTCCAGGCAACTGTTGGAAAGTAATGAGATCGACCAGGTATTCGGTGTTTTTCGGGATTATTTCGGGCTTCCTCCTGTTAGCGAAATTTCGTCCGGAAACTTTGGAGATGTGTCGCACGTTGACTCACGACTGGCAACATCAAGGGAAGAGTTAAGACGGGCCATTGACAAAAAGCCTACATTGAAGTCGAGATTTTTGACGAATCTTGGCATTGCTTACGCCAAGTCGGGACGTCCGGACCAAGCGGTACGATGGTTTCAAGAAGCCGCTGAAATCGATCCCACGGCTTGGTATGCCTACCAAAGTTTGGGAATTGCAACGGCCTCCATGGATAAGTTGGATGAAGCCATATACTACTTTCAAAAGGCCATTGACTTAAATCCGATGTGTGCTTCTTGCTATAACGGCCTAGGGCTTGCTCAGCAAGACTCAGGAAATATTGTGCTGGCAAGAGAGAGTTTCTACAGGGCTTTGAAGATACAACCTTCATATACAGAAGCCTCCAAAAACCTTGAGCTTTTATCGCCCAATGGTCCCGCTACCCCGAAGCGATGAGGCAATCGCCACGTTTCGAACGCTTCCTGCGGGCATGGAAGGCGAGGAAGATGGTGGTCCTCGGGCAGTTGAATTTTCGCATGGATTGAAATGTTTCATAACTGGTAGCTTTTCAATTCTTCGCTTGGCTACGTCACACCAGCGTGCTATGAGAATCGGTCGTTGGCCAAATGCACTCAACAGATAGTCCGTTTTTCGACGGAATATCAAGATAGACCACATAAAAACAAAAAAGTTTGTGCCCATGAAAATATTGAAAAAAATCGAGAAGTTTATTTTTGAGTCGGCAGCCTGGAAATTAATTTTGGTTGTCTTTGCGATCTCCCTATTCAAAACAGGTATTTGGTACATTCCAAACTTTGACGCATCACAAGCAATGGCACAAAATCCTTTCGCCAACCCCTTTTCAAACCCCGATGCACATTACATATTTTGGAGTTGGCTAGGACCATTCATCGCATGGGCTATAGGCGCGAGAAGCTCGTTGGCGTTTTTCATTCTTCATTTTTCATTTTCGTTGGCGTTTTCATTGATGTTCATAAAAATCGTCTTCTCGATGTTTCCTGACAATGTTGCGAGATCGTCGCTTATTTTATTTAGTATTCTCCCCGTTTCGGCGACCGCTTATTTTTGGGTGAGTTCCGATTCAATAACACTATTTTTAATGATTTTGTCTTTTGCCTATCCTCAATACGCTCTGGTCACATTTTTTTCAGGCATAGCTTTGGGAATGCAACATTTTGAGCAGGGCTTCTTTGCTGCAGGAGGTCTTCTGTTTGCAGTTTTTTTAAGCAAAAAAAGCGATGAACGCCTCGGTTTTTCAGTTAAATTTTGCGCCCTGCTGTTTCTCGGTGTGGCTCTAGGCAAACTGATCTTGATCGGATTATTTAAATATTTTGCTATTGAAGTTAATTCAGGGAGAATACACTGGCTTAGAGAGCATCTTCACTTCCTATTGAATCAATTTTTTTTTCATCCTCATTATGCTATCTGGTCTGTTTTTGGCCTTGGCTGGTTAGCTGCCTTGAGATACACCGATTGGGGGCGCAAGACAGTCCCTTTCTTCATAACTCTTTCCGGTCTATGTCTGCTTCTCCCCGTATCTGATGACCCGACAAGAGTGCTGGCGGTAGTAACATTTCCGCTCGTTGCAGTCTATTGGCTTTTCAATGGGAATTTTTTGAATAAAATTTCAAAAATCGAGATCTCGCTTGTTTTTTTGATATGGGCAATAATGCCGTGGGGTTGGGTGTGGCAAGGGACTCCAAAGTGGTCGGTCTTTCCATATGACGTCGCTTATTTACTTCACGGACTCTTTGGGTGGTTTGACGTCCCTGCAAATCTAGCTTTCTGGCCATTTTGATAAATGTTGGTTCTAGCTGGTCATCTTGACGCTCATCTTTTGAGGATAAAAAATTTCACCTTTATTCCGACGCCAATATCATAGACACCATCAATGTGAAAACCGGCCAGTGGCTGGCTGCCAATACGCCAATCGATGCGACAGTGGGAGTCAACGATGCCGGAGCCATTCGATATTTTTCGCACCGCAAAGTAATCGACCTAGTGGGAATTAACAGTACCGAGGTGGCACTGGGTAAAATTGCCTTTGGCGAATATTGGACAACTTTAGATTGGTTGGCAGTTTGTCCGGCGTGGTATAAAAATGAAAACTACGATGGACTGGTTGTTCACAATATCAACAAAGTAGATCCTAAAACCTATTCGATTTGTCCCTGTCCAATCCAGACACTAATTGCCATTTTCAAACGAGATAAAATCTTATCTGAAAAATAGGTCATAAAAAGCGTATTTTCGCGTTTTACACCAACGCCCACCATCACAACCTTGCACTTGACGAGATCTTCAATCCAACGGATATATTGTTTGGTCTTTTCTTAACACCGGCTTCTGTAGCGATCCGCCTTGTAATCTCATATGCCTCGTGAAAATTAAAACCGGAAATCACATAATCAGAATTTGACTTTTGATGGGCGAGATGTGATTAATTGAGAATTATTTAATAGAGACGGCAAAGGAGATAAGTCTCGTATTGAGGATAGACTTTTTAAAACAGGCGTGGCGTTAACCAATCCCAGGAGGAAGAAGGGCGCGAAATTCCTCTAAGCGATTCAGCTTGCGCAGGTTACATGGAGCACA
The DNA here is from genome assembly GCA_903832105.1 of uncultured Pseudomonadota bacterium. Classification (GTDB taxonomy): domain Bacteria; phylum Bdellovibrionota_B; class Oligoflexia; order Oligoflexales; family CAILAO01; genus CAILAO01. The sequence goes on from CAILAO010001119.1 coordinate 26,837, forward strand.
GAGAATCTGTAGGTTATTCGGGTCCAAGCTCGACCCGCGTTTGGAATATGGAAGGATGTGATCAATGCAAAACCCAACCTCCGGAAGCAGTTCGGGAGGTGTTGGGCAATTCGGGTGATTTGCACATTTGCATCCATTCTTTTCGAAACGCTCCCAGACTTGTTTCTGGACGCGAGCCGGAATGTAGCGCGAGCCGTTGGTCTGATGAGCTGACGACTTGCCCTTTTTCAATCGCCGGAGCTTGCTCAGTATATACTCGAACTCTTTAGGTTCGCGGAGCCTCCACGTTTCTGGAAAACTTGCGTTACGCCGTCGATCTTTGAAAATCTTCGCGTTTGTTCGCGGGCCATAGAGCAAGTAACCGGGTCTCAGGTAAAGGAGTATCCATTTTTTGGTGTCAATATGGGCGTAAAAGACCATTTCTCTGTCGTAGGATACCCATACACCATCGGTCTGTACATAGTAGACGGAAAGAAGCGGGTTGCTCTCTGCGAGTTCGGCAAGAGATCGCAGAAAATGGACTTTGTGAGGGAAAAACTCGGAATCAGTCCCATCTATCTGGCCCAGCACCCGCAGTAGCTCCGTCTTGCGCACCGTGGTTTTTTTCCAACCAGATCTCATGAAGATGACCCTTTCTCATTAAACTTTTCAAAGATTTTATATTGCGTGACTTGTTCCTTCCAAGAATCAGGCCTATCCAAATTGATTAAAGGGGACGGGCACTTCGAATAACCTCAATCATTGTTGGTTTCAGTTTTTATGTAAGGAAAAGTCAAGACAAAAGATTCCTTACCTTCATTGAGTTTTTTCTGAGTGCCCGTCCCCATTAGTTCATTAGTTTAAGGCGTTGAAAGAAGTTTCTTTAAATCAGTCGCACGGACTATTTGGGACCGCCACTCTGAGCGATGGAAAAATTGTTGCCAAGTTCTTCGATGTTTTGGATTCTTTAGAGACTCTTTCAACATTTTAGTCAACGACTTGCTGCCTTCTGTCTTGGAAAAAGGAAGTGATATATACTCTGCTTTTTTAAATAGAGAAATTGTAGTTTCGTTCGAAACAATCGTTTTCACGAACTCACAAACACGAACATCATTGTCAATAATGCGAATCAACTCTTTATTTCCTCTATCGGCAAATTGACCTTTCAGGAGAATGCAGCATCTTGAATTATCATATACTTGAGAAACTTCCATCGGGCTGACAAACTCTTCGTACCAGTCATATTCGGAAAAAGATCTAATAATATCATTATCACCGCGATTTTTAAGACAAGCTATAACATCCTTCTTTTTTATGTCACTATCTTCTGACCAAAAGCCAAACAGCACACCCGTCAGATCTCCTTCCAGAACAAATTTATGAATTGGAAGAACTTTAGTGTTCGTTTTCACCTTTTTTTTCTCTTTTTTGTAACGCATGATTCGAGCTTCCCATTCTTCATCGGAAAGCGATATTTGCTTTGCTTCGACCCATATTTTTTCAAACCATTCAGAGGCCTTTTCTTCAATCTCGTCGGTTAGCACTCCCGCCTCATAGTTGACTGGATGACTCTCGCCTTCAAGGCCCATGCCATTTGTTGAAAGATTTGCAGAAGAAATAATACAGGAATTTTTCCCGATGATTATTTTTGCGTGTAGTGAAAATAAATGTTTGATAACAACTCCCCCATCGAGAAGTTTTTTTACTTCTTGAGGATTCGTTCCAAAAGAGTCGAAATCACAAATAATTCTCGAAGCACGTTTATTCGCGATTCG
>CAILAO010001120.1 GCA_903832105.1 uncultured Pseudomonadota bacterium
AGCAAGGCGTCATCGGGTGACTCTGGTGATTTTGCCAGTGATAACAACCCTCTTGCAACGCGATGGTCTGGATTTCGTTCTGTATCAAGGAAAATGGAGGCGGCGGGAATCGAACAGAAATTTTTGTAACTCATTGAAAACAAAAAAGTTGTAATTTTATCAGCTAATTAACTGTCCCGCTTCATCCCTGACCACTACGTAAGATCCCCTACTGGGCCATCCAATCACAGACAAATCACAGACAAATCTTACGCCTACAATCCAAGATAGATCGTACCCTGATCGCGCCTTTTTTGCTATCAGAAGGTGTGTCTGCTCGGTTACAAAAAGAGTTTCAACCCCACGCCAAACCACTAATTAATGTTTTAAAGATAGGATTGTTTTAAAATGTATCACTTAAAGGTAATCACCGGACGGAAGACAGCTATGACGCGAATTAGCCCTGCATTTTTTAAATCATCAATCACAGTCTCAATGCTCTTATACGCATCTGGCGCCTCTTCAAAAAGAAGATCCTTGTCATCGCAGACGACAAGGCTGCCCAGTTTGGTTTGTCTCAAGGATGCCAGGTCAACTTTGCCCTTGAGCCGATCCTTGATGGCGTTACGCCCCCATTTGCGACCTGCACCGTGTGCAATCGAGTATGCGTTGCCAGAGTGATCGCCGATCGGCACTACCAGATAACTAAAAGCTCCGCGTGATCCTGGAATCATAACCGGGCCTTGGTCGGATGGAGCGGCACCCTTTCGATGCAACCAGTATGGGCTGCCGTCAAAGTGAACAGGTAAAACGCTGTTATGGCAAAGATCCAGAATCTTAGAACCTTCGGCTGATAGGGCGCTGAGAAATCTCTGAGCAATCAGCTCACGGTTGGCGGCGGCCCAACGCATCGCATAATTGTGATCAGCAAGGTAGATGGAGGCCTCTTCGGAGGTTTCTTCCGTACCTTTGGCGCCAAAGTGTTCAACGTGACGCCGTAAGATTGATTCTCCGAGGCCACGCGAGCCGCTATGAATCACCAGCACAAGACCGTCGCGTTCAAGGCAAAGTTGCTTGAATGCTTCGTGATCCTCGATTGATTCGACCATCTGCAGCTCCGCAAAGTGGTTGCCGCCCCCGATGGTTCCCATAGAAGATTCCCATGATTTTGGACCAAGTGCAGATTGTTCGAACCAAAGATCGTAATCGCCGTCCCACGGGTCATGGAGACTAGAAAGTCTTTTAACCCAGCGATCTTTTTTTAGTTTGTTTTTAAGGAGTGATGTGCGCCACATTCCGATGCCGCAACCAATATCATTACCAACCAAAAAAGGGTACAGTCTGCCCTTGGCTGCGAAGGCGGCACCCACAGGGTTTCCTTTGCCAGGATGAAGATCCGGCAGCCCGACGACAAATTCCATTCCAGGAAGATTCATGGAGCTTTCGAGTTGTCGCACAGCCTCGCCTTCAATCCAGCTTTTTGTCGAGGCGATAATCTTAATTTTGTCTCGTTGTATATTCATCGTCACTATCCGTAATTATATAACGTCACATTAGCGCGAAGACCGCACCCGATCAATCTAGTAAAAGAGATGGACAAAAATTGTCCTAAATTCCTGTAGCGTATCAAAACTATATCCGGGAATAATCCCGGGGAAAAATTTTTATTCTGGGAACAACTCCGGGAACAAAGTAAAATTGTTCCGAGAAAGTTACGCAGCTAAATTTCGCTGGAATTCCAGTATATTACGTTCTTGATTTTCCGATAAAAATGTTCGATATTGAGAGGCGCTGGTTCACTCCGAAAAGTTATCCCTTCAGTTGTCGTTTGAGTCGATCGTCACATTTTTCGCATAATTCAAATGGCGCGTCTCTCTCGGCCGCGTTGCAAATGTAACATCGCTTACGATCGACAAGCGTGATTTTGGTATCCCTGTGTTCGAAAAATTTGGCGTACAAGTCATCCTTCAACATCCCGATAGACAAGACAGACGTCGCTTTTTTCGGTTTTGGAAAAGGTGTTGTTGACGTGACCGTCGCAAAAGCGTGCTTTTTGTCCGTATCAAGAAGACGACGGTAATGCTGAAACCCGTTTTTCTCAAAAGGAGTGGGTTCAAAATGGACAATCAGTAATTTGAAAGTCTGTTCAAACGAAAAATAACCACTCCGAAACACTATGTCTTCGCAAAGAGATATAAAAGGCGCATCAAAAGTGATCGCCGTTTGTATTAGCGGCACAACATATATTTGTTCACGGCTTTGCTTGCGACAAATAGCATAAATCGGAATAGAGCCTTCTGTATCGATACCGTATGCAGAAACATCCCGATCACGCTGCCAATTAAAAAACTCAAAACCAATCCAATAAGCGAGATTGTTCCAATCAACGGCAAATACTTTACAAAAAGCTCGTTTTTTAGATCTGAGCCTCCTGGCAAAACTTTTCAAGTTGATAGTCATCTCAGTAAGTCCTCCGCGAAATGGAGCTTAAATCATTTTCATGACAAAATTTGTCACCAGAGAAACAAAAAGTGACATGTGTTAGCGACCGATTCTATTTATCCGAAATCTTCGCAGAAACGAACTGGTCTTGTTATCTTAGAGTGTGGTGCCCATATTTTTGAGGTTACTGTTAAATGTTTAACCTCGATGTTCAAAAGTCTTTCGGAGCTGGAGTCGTCGGAGTTTAGTTTTTTTCCGTCTGGATCTGTATGAGAACTCTATTAAATTGTCTGTCGGAGCTTTTTCCCTATTCCAAGCTGCAATAAATCCCTGTAAAACCCCTTTTTCGAAGGAATCCCAATCCTTAATGCTTGGAATTATCTTTGAAAATGGCGGCGATTTCCTGCCCAGCGAATCAGCGGTGGTACATTCAAGGATATATTCATCATAGTCGAGCTCAGGGCAAAGAACAGCAAACGTCATGCCAATCACATAACCTCTTTCTTCTCCAATTTTTAAGCTACTCATAATCATTACTATTTCCGTTTTTAAAAGCAAAAAATGCTGCCATTGACTCATGTTTCAAATCTCTCTTCGGAGCGGAAGGACCCAAACTTTAGGGGAAAAATGCTGACTTTTTACAAAAGCTAATCGCGCGCCAATTGAGTGCCAACTACTAGACATATCGTATTCGCGTATGACAAAATTTGTCCTCGAAACTGTACTCGCGGTACAATTTGACTGCATATTTAAATAGGATTTTGTCATGCCATAACTTTTTCTCCTTCTTTCCTTGCGGCTGAAAGGAGAAAAAGTTAAGGCACGACAAAAAATCACTCACCTCTTAAAAATCGAAATGACGGTTAAGATTCGAGGTCAACAATTCAAGCTTCGGTTTGACAAAGTGGCGAGTTGGGTTGTCTTAGGGTTGGCCGTCATTGCTAAGGTCGTTCTTCTCTACATGGAGTACATAGGCCCATGACGGGCCTTCTATGCGTCAAAGTGCTAAGAACAAGCTGTTTCGTGTCCGATTTCCTTGCAAAGCCTTCTGCTGTCCGGTCCGTTTTTGACCTTTTATCAGAAAACGGACCAATAAAAAGCTCTTAATATATCAAAGGTTTATAATATTTCCATAATGCCGCTTAAAATCATAATAGAATAATTTAGCGGATTTTATTAGAATGCGGCCGGTACAAAACTTGCTGAGTGCGTGGGCGTTGGCGCTTTTTTCTAAAAAAGTGAAGTTTGGGGGATGGAACTTTGTCATACAAATTATTGATTGCAGATGATGATGCGGATTTTATGGCGGATTTGCTTAAGATCAGCGGCGAACAAATCGGTGAATGGTTTGACATCGATACTGCGGAAACTCCCGAACAATGCCGTCAACTTGTAAAAGAAAATAATTATGATGTGGTCATTCTTGATATCAGATTTAGCCTCAACCCATACGATCAACGCGGATTGGAACTTATCCCCGAAATAAAAGCCAAGCTGCCGGAAGCCTACCTGATCATGCTCACCGGAATTGATGACAACGAAACAATGGCAAAATGCCGTGAACTCGGAGCAAACAGTTACATTTTTAAGGGCGATCACGGGTTTGAAGACATCGCAGGAAAGATAGTAAAGGCAATCGGCAGAAAAAACTCTTATGAAGAGGAAGTTCGTGAGGGCGAAAAACTTGCAGCCTCTGTTGGAGCCGTTATTGCTTCTGACAAAATGAAAGAAGTTTTTACCAAGGCTGCAAAAGCAAGAAAAAGCCCAAATCTTAATTGCATTATTTTGGGCCCGTCAGGTTCCGGAAAAGAGTTCATAGCAAAAGTGATCGGCGAAGGGATCGAAGGAGCGCCATTTATCAAGATGAATTGCGCTACCTTGCAGGATACTCTTGTCGAAAGTGAGTTTTTCGGTCATGAAAAGGGATCTTTTACCGGAGCGACTTCGGCGCAAAAGGGCAAACTAGAACTTGCCGATGGAGGAACGCTTTTCCTTGACGAAATAGCATGCCTTACTCCAAAAGCCCAGGCAACCCTGCTGAGAGTATTGGAAACAGGGGATTATTACAGAACCGGCGGACAGACAGAGCGAAAAGTGAAGATCCGTATTGTCGGAGCAACCAATGAAGACCTAAGACAAAAGATCGCGGAAGGCGGCTTTAGAGAAGACCTCTTCAGGAGAATATGCGGGGAATATATCGAGGTTTCGCCGCTTTGCGAAAGACCCGAAGATATACAACCTATTATCCACTATGTGATATCGAAGTCCAGTAAACCCCACGTCAGACTCGATCCGGCATTACTTAGATTTTTGACGCGATATTCCTGGCCTGGAAATGTTCGAGAGCTGATCACAACAATCAAGTACATGGTGGATAACACGATGCAGAGCGAACTGGAAATTGGCGACTTGCCAAAATATTTCACCGTTCAAGCCGGTATCGATGCCAGCACTTTAAGAACCATAGGCAGGGCAGAAGGTAGGTTTCACTCACTTAATGTCCCGTATGGTTTGACGTTGGATGAAGCGCATAAATTCTGCATGAAAAGCTATATAGAAGCCACCGGTATCCGGGTTAAGGGAAAACTGACAACACGGAAACTGGCCGACATGCTTCATTTACCGAAGACCAATTTTTTAAGACGGATGAAGAAATTGAATATTGATGTGGATCAGTTGGAATCGATGCGCAAGGCAAGAAAACAGCATGAAGGTAATTTTGAAGAAACGATCCAGTGATGAATGGAGTCCTTTTTTCTAGGGATGATAAGCTTTACTTGCAAAACTAAGGAGGAACTTTTAATGAAGCGAATTATCAATGTTCTAAAAAAATGGTTAAACATCTTTCCTTCATTCTCGAAAGCCTTTTCGGTGGTTACGATAGCTTCTGTTAGTTTGGCGGAATATCTGAAGTATCTTCGTAGTGGAACGGACGCATGATTTAAGCATTGGTCTGTCCGTAACTGATACTGACAATTAGTGTAGGTTGTTTATGGTAAAGTTAGGGAAATATTTGACAGCAATACTATGGATGATCACGTCTTTTGAAAACGAGGCGAAACCTGCAATGTTCGAAACTTTTAATTTCGGAAAATGCTTTGTTCAAGTTTATAAATCTTCATCTCCGGCCGATGAGGCGTATCTTTTCTTGCATGGTTTCCCGGCGGTGCGAGGCAAAAACGAGGATCTGGCTGAGGCCATCGCGGAAACCGTCGATAAAGATGTCTATCTTATCCACTATGAGGGGCTTGGACAGAGCAAAGGCGATTTTTCCTTCAGCCGTTCGATCGAAGCTTCCAAAGATTTTGCGGAATATCTATTGCAAAAAAACAGATATCAGAAGTTGCACTTGGTCGGTCATAGCTGGGGTGGTTTAGTTGCAGTGAATCTTAAGTATTTCTTAAGGGAGAAGATCGGCGAGCTGATATTTATGGCACCGTTCACCAACTTACCCAACGAAGAAAAGGCGCGAGCGATATTAAATTACACAAAAGCAGAATATCCGAACATTGCCGACCATCTTGATGTCGAAAAGTTGGTCCTGGAACTTTCTCAAATCCGAGAAAATAGTCATCCATGGAAGATCGCTAAAAAACTCGATATGTCACCGAATCAGATTCTCATTTTGCAAGGATTAAACGATGACGAAGTGGAGCCGCGAGACACCCGCTATTTTGCAGAGTTAATGCCCGCCGGATCCACTTATATCGAATCGGACGATGATCATGGCTTTTCCGACAGACTGAGACTTAAAAGCACCGTATTAGGTTGGATTGAAGAAGAAGGTCAAAAGTAGTGGCGCTAAATTGGCTAAAAAGAGCAAAAGCATACAGACACGTCAAACTCGAATCTGAGAAATCGCAGTTTTACTCCGCTGGAAGTGTAAGGTTTTTCCTAAAAGAAGGCAGTTCTATAGTCGTAAATAGAGGATCAGTCCATCTTGGGTTTCCATTACCCGGTAGCAAACCATTTGCGACGTTTCCGGAAACGGTCGTTTCGATGGGCGAAAACTCACGATTTATCTGCAATGGCGATGTATTCATCGCGCCCGGAGCGTCGATAAAAATCGGAGACAACGCGACAGTGATATTTGATGGTGATAACCTTATCGGCCACAATTTCACCATGATTTGCACAAATGAATTTCATTTCGGTGAAAATTCCTCGCTGTCTTGGGGTGTGACGATGATTGATGACGACAGACATCCATTTTACAAGACTGACGGAACAGAGATTAAACCGCTATCGCGCAAAATGATCATCGGCAAAAACGTTGGTATCCAAATGAATGTTATTATCCCAAGAGGGATCACAATCGGAGAAAATTCCATCGTTTCAGCCTCTGTGACTCTACGTGAAGATATACCCGCTAACCAGTTGATTTATCAGGATGTTAAGCTGATATCGAAGCCCGGTTTCACAACAGGGTTTGGGAGAGATCCGGGTGGAAGGTAAGATCTCAAATAAACTTTTTCCCGGCAATTTGGGCCAGGCGTTGACGATCGGGCTTTTATCCTTTTTTTATATCCTCTTCATTATAAGTTCTTTTGAATACCAATCGCTTGTCTGGTTTCCTTGGCTTTTTAGCTCACGAATATTCATGGTGATCTTGGGAATCGCGTCAGTCACCTATTTGGCTCTCAAAAGAAACGCTTATGCAAATCTAGATACCCTCTTTGTTACAATCGGAATTATGTTTCAGGCGTCACATGGCATTCTGGAACCGTCGAATAAAACGGATTTTTACGGATATACCGGAATGCTTTTCATTTTGACCGCCCTTACCTACAAGGGAACCTGGAGGCAGTGGTTAAGGTCATATTTACCGGTAAATTTCTGTTTCATGGCGATTCCGATCTTTTTCAAAGATCACACAATAAGAGACAGCATCAGCTCCTTTGTCGATAATTTTACTCTGGTGATTGTCGGAGCAGCCATAGGATTGATCGTCTCCAGGATAAACACTGCAAAAAATGAGGCTATGCAGCAAAATATTCTGCTCAGTAAGCTCCTTGAAAAGGAAAGAGATGAGCAAGCAGAAGTTATCGCCACCCAGTCCGATGAATTATCCAAGGCAAAAACGGCCCAAGCCATTGCCAAGATGGTTCACATGGTGGCGCACGATGTGAGAAAACCATTTAATTCGCTGAAAATGTCCTTAGGTATCTTGGAAAAAGCGGAATCTTTGGAAAAGGTCAGACTGGTTTTGAAGGCACTGGCACCGCAGATTGAGAAATCCGTAATTGCTGTCAACGGAATGCTCGGAGATATCATGGAGATGGGTTCCAAAGCGGAGATGCTTTGTGAAAATGTGCCGCCTGAAGCCATGATCGGCTGGTCATTAAATGAGGTTTTTAGTTCTCGTCGTTTGGACGCGATTTCTTTCTCCTATGATTTTCAACACACGCACCTTGCGAAAGTTGATAAAGCCAAGGTAATTCGCGTTTTTAACAATATTATTGATAATGCGGTTGATGCGGTCGATGGCTCGGGGAAAATCTGGTTTAAGACGAAAGACGTCTTTCTCAATGGTTCCGCACATATCCAGTTTTGCATCGGAAACGATAAAAGTCATATCGCCGAGGAAGACAGAGGGCAGATATTTGACGAGTTTTTTACAAAAGGAAAAAAGAGAGGCGTCGGACTTGGCTTGGCGATCGCAAAAAGAATTGTCGAATCTCATAAAGGCCATATTTGGTGTACTTCGGATAAACTGATTGGTACGGAGTTCACATTTTCGCTGCCGGCAGATACTACCGCCCCCTATAATCAGTCGACAAGTTTCTTGCCCCTAAGTAGCGGAGATATTGATTTTACATTTGATTCTGAAAAAGCAATTTCAAAACGGAAAGATATTTTATCCGTTGACAAAAATGTATCAGAAAATAAAATGGAACAAATGATTATTGATAAATATAGCAAAAGTGGCAGTAAATTGAACGTTCTTTTGATCGATGACGAACCCATTGTTCTTGATACACTGGAAAATCTTATTGGTCAGAAATTACTCGATGTGATTTCTGTGAAAAAAGCAAAAAGTAGCAATGAAGCCTTTCTTATAGAAAATGAGACTGAAAGCGATGTTATTATTTGCGATATAGATTTGGGGTCTGGTTCTCTTGATGGTTACGGAATAGTAAAGCGACTGAGAGATAGCGGCAGCAAAGCAACAATTTGTATTCATTCGAACAGCAATACACCAGGTAATTACAAAACGGCAATGGACGTCGGATCCAATAGTTTCATCCCCAAAGTGATAAAAAGAGAAGATTTGTTAGCCATGATGTTATGATATCCCCTCCCCTACTTCTTCCTGGAACACTGAAGCCTACTGGACGAATTGGTTTGAGACTTTCTCTGTTCAAGTAAGAAGGCATTGTGTAAGATAAAGAAAGTTTTTCAGATTCCAGATATCCGTAGTTTTAAAGAGAAACTCTATGAAAGAGCTTTTGCTTTCAACTTGGCAGAGACGGGTTCTTTGCGTGTTTTTATCCTTATTCTTCGCGCTTCCCTCATACGCTCTCACCATTCTAAGCTGGAATACCAAACATCTTGGTCGTGACAAGTATCTTGCCGATGAAGCCACGCTTTTGCTCCGGGACGCCGATATTGTCACTTTCCAGGAAGTTGCCACATCTGACAAGGGTTTAGCCGCTCTGAAAAGAGTGGCTGAGCTGATCGGGAAAAAAACAGGAGACTTCTGGTGCATGGGACTTAGCGAGATCCCTACTGACAGTAAAGAACGATATGCCTATCTTTGGCGTAATCAACGCATTAGCTATGTCAAGACTGATGGCACGGTTATTCAGGATTGTAAGGCCCACAGTGATGGGAGCGCCTTTACCATAAGGCTCGGCGTTAAGCATGCTTCGTCAATCGTTCGCGAACCAGCTGTCGGAACATTTACCGAAAAAACCTCAGGTAAAAAGTTCACACTCGCATCGATTCATCTTGTCCCTACCAAAAAAGAACCTTGGAAGGAAGTAGGCCCTCTTTTTGACACATTTTCAGGTGTCGAGGGAGTGGTCGTAGTAGCTGGAGATTTTAACCTCGAATCGTCGCACCCAAGTTTTGAGTCCGCTTACAAAATGGGATTTAAGGCCGCCCTTGGAGGAGAGGAAAAAACATCACTTAAACTTAAAGCAAGATCTCTCAATAGGGCTTACGACAACTTATTTTACAAAGGTGCTGCGATGAAAAGATCGGGGACCATTAACATGCTTGAGATCTTTTCAAAGATCGATATTAAGAAAATCTATCAAGAACTTTCCGACCACTGCCCTGTCTTTCTTCAACTTGATTTATAAGTATTGGTTCAGCCCGCAGCTTTGAACTCTTTACACAGCTTAACAAAGATCTACGGCACTTTACCAACCAACTTCGGCTGTCATAGCAATTTATCATCGTCTTAAAGTCTGATCACTGACGGTTACGATCGCTTCATTATCGCGAACCACATCCACATAAATCCGATTTTGAACGGACTGAATATGCGCATTCTTGAATGACGCATAATCCAAAATAGGTGTTGTCGAAACAATGGAGTCCTGATCAAAGACCGCCATGTTAAGAACATTCGTACTCGATGTGTATATTAACGATGAATACGAAGCTCCCAGATCCATCGCGCCATAAATCCCGGAAAGTGAATTTTCTAGTACCGTCTCAACCACATTCTTATTTGAGGCCGTACATGTTGATGAATTGAAGTCAAGGATGCCGATTTCCCCGTTGGTTTTAACGGATAGAATTGAATCCTTATCTAAAGGATACCTTATACCATCTGAACCCATCGATTTTCCGGTACATTGAAGCGTTCCGACACCGCTTACTTTATGGCAATAGCTTCCATAATAATTGCTATATTCAATAAGCGACCAGATGTCATCGTAACTTCTTAGTCCGATATATCCCGTTGAATAACTAACCTCGGGAATATATGTTGTTCCTCCTATTTGACGCCCGTCTTTGTCATACCGGTCAAATGATTTGTTGCGCGTAAGTCCGAAAACTCTGGAATTCTCTTTCCAGGCAATAAGGTATTCAGGAATCTTTTCTTTTGTTTCATCAATAGATTGAAGAAACCTTTCAGACCTTGGCTTACCTTCTGTGTCAAAGGTCAAAAGATAGGAACTATAGGTTTTTGAAGTCGTTTTACAGACCGCAACACCGAGAAATCCATCTATTCCCTTTTCTACAGTAAACTTATAAAGTTCCTTGGAAATATTGCTGCAAGCGGTACTTAAAAGCGTAGGATTGGAAGGATTGCCGCCATCGTATCCGATCGACAGCGAGTAAAGTTGCGTTTGACTCGAACAGTTTGCGGAAACAAATGCGGTAAAACCATTTCCCGAATCAAATATCTTTGCGTCCGAAGCAATACATCCAGCGGGCGTAATCGAAAATGTTTTTGTGAAACTAAAGACGGTTTCAATCGGCGGATTACAGCTCGAAAGACAAACACCATTCTGGTCGACTGCACCTTTTTCATCCACTTGAGACATTGTTGACGTTGTGACCTCTTGCTTTTTAACCTCAACACCATCGTTTTTAGAAGGATGGGGGCCACATCCTATGACCCCGAAAGAGAACCCACCAGAAAGACTGAGAACCAATATAATCCCGAACCATTTTTTCAATATGTTTAAAAACATTTTCTTACTTCCTCCTTTTTCTTTCGTAGAACTTTCTGAGCCCAGGAAAGTTACCAACTTAAAATGTCCAATAGATCCGAACGCAGATTTTCCTGACTTATAAGCAATCCATTATCATCAAAATTCACTGAGCAGCGGCAATCAGAGTAATATTGTACGGAACAGATCCTATCACCGTCAGTCGGAGGGTTCCAGCACCACTTCGTGCCGTTTTTAATGGTAATATAATTACGTCCGATAGCAGAAAGCACATCCTCTTTTGACATTCCCGGTTTCAAGAGTACTTTATCCGAATTTTCATCAACCATGTCTGGGATTGAAAGTCCGTCTTCCTCATCGACCGCACAGTCGTAGGCCGTTACCTTTGTTGTGAACTGGTCCAACACAATCGGTTTTTCCTCTTCAGTGAAAAGGGCGGATTTTTCAACTGCAGAGAAGTTATAGCAAATCGTATTGCGCTCATTTTCCTTCGTGATATTGACCGTAATACGTTTATTTGCCCGCAGACGATATTCCTCATCAAGGGCCTGTTTAGGAAGCGACAGCTGAAACTTCCCATCTCTCCCGACTTTTGTCTGACCCTGATAGCCCCGGTTATTAACTGGTGCGATATACACGGTCATATCACGCCAGAGATCTTGGAAGCCGATTTCCGCATCAAATTGCACATCATAAGACTCGTCATATCCCGCAACGGCGACCTTGGCCGGCAGAGATTTAAGCTCTTCAGTATAGAACTCTTCCATATCGCCATAAATCTTGTCATCAACCGTGACTTCAAAGGCGTTGACGACATAGCCAAGGAACATCACGACATCATCGCCTTCACCGGCTTTAGGATTGTCGGTGTCCTTACTCGACTTTTGCGGTGGGTCTGAAACCGGAACACCAGCAGTGCTCGACTTCTCATTCTTAAAAACTCCGCACGATAACATCATTGAAATAGCGCAAATAAACCCTAAAATAGTTGTTACGAATCTTTTGCCACGCTTCATAACGTTCTCCTTTCTAAATGGGTAAGTTGATAAATAGCATCCATGCTCCAAAACTAAATTTCTATTCGGAGGGCGGTGTGTCAGGTGAGGTCGTAAGACGCAACAAGCTGAATTTGTGGCAGTAAATAACTGCGATCTCACTTGTTATAATTAAAAGTGTATCGAATTCCGGAAACGTACTTGTGCCCATCAGATTTTTATGCGTATACGTTATTGTAGTGTGACTAAAAAGTAGTTCATTATTGAATCGACTTCTGACATTAATTGCAATTTTTCCAGTTTATTATTTTTTTTGAATATTTTAAGTTATGTAATTTATTAGATAGCAATTTTATTTTGAATCTTTAGAAAACAAGAGGATACATAGTGATTGACAATTTGCTCACTCCTTCTGATGAAACTCTTCTGGAAGCGATTTTCGCTGCTTG
>CAILAO010001121.1 GCA_903832105.1 uncultured Pseudomonadota bacterium
GAGTGCATCATTGATATAGTTTCAATGCTTTCTAAGCTTAGTCAAAGCTAAAGTCTTCAGAAAAGAGATCACGATTAAGCCATAAGACAATGACGAAGACTAAGTCTAAGCGACAGAAGGCTTTCACGCCAATTGAGTACACTAGAAACCACGCGCAACACGACAAATAAATCTACTAAGATTCTTTAGGCTTCCGCTCTTCCTTAGCAAAAGCAGGGCACATTGCCGCCAGCTCGTCTTGTTTTTTCTTCTCTATCTGCTCAAGTTTCTTCGCGATGCGATCAAGTGCAGAATCTGGTTTGAATGTCTTGTCAAATATTGAACTGATACCAAACGGAACGCCCGTCGCTAATTCGAAGGCTTCCCAGAAATACCTAACGGGATAAATTTTAAACCATCCTTCTCCGACAGCCTTCCGAACATCTTTATGCAGCATGAGATTCGGGACGTTTTGATAAGGGATGATGACACTGAAATCCCGACCTTTACCGATCAACTCATAGACTTTATAGCAGCCCTCGATCTTCTGGTTGACGCCACCAATAGCCTGCACATCACCCAGTTGGTTAAGACTTCCGGTCATCGCAAGATTCTGCCTAACCGAAATCTCCGCCATGGAACTTATGATCGAGACAAGTTCCGCTGTTGTGGCGCTATCACCGTCAACCATTCCATAGGACTGCTCAAAACAAACACTTGCCGAGAAACCTAAAGATGTATCTCTCGCAAAAATGGCATTCAAAAATCCAGTCAAAATATATACGCCTTTATCGTGGATTTTACCTGACAACTTCGACGCACGCTCGACGTTGACAATGCCGTCATCACTAATAGCTGTCGTACAGCTTATCCGACTGGGCTTACCAAAGGAGTAATCACCCATATCGTAGACGGAGATTCCGTTGACTTGTCCCACACGTTCTCCATCAACAGACAACAAAATATCTTCGTTTTTCACCATCTCAAGAAGCTGCTCTTCAACTAGATTGACGCGATAGAACTTTTGATTCAACGCTTCTTCAACGTGCTCTCTTTCAATGATTTTTGCGTTAGCTTCACGGGCGATATAATCAGCCTCGATAGTAAGATCTTTGATCTCGCCAAACTGCGTCGAGATGAAACGTTGATCGTCAACAAGGCGAGAACCG
This sequence comes from uncultured Pseudomonadota bacterium, assembly GCA_903832105.1. Lineage (GTDB taxonomy): Bacteria > Bdellovibrionota_B > Oligoflexia > Oligoflexales > CAILAO01 > CAILAO01. The sequence continues at coordinate 1,149 of CAILAO010001121.1, forward strand.
TACTCAATGACTGCCGCAACACCACTCCGATCAAACGGCAAAAGATCTTCGACATGGCTTCGCGTCGCAATAAATGACACGTAAGCTTCCATATTTTCCTGATTCCGCTCCATCTTGATATCGAAATCAGCCTTCATTTTAAAGATCTTATGAAAGTCTTCGTCGTCGTCGTAGAGAATATGGTATATATCGTCGTTGCCGATCAGAATCACTTTCACATCGAGAGGAATTGGTTCGGGTCTTAGGCCTGAGGTTGGCAGAAGCGAATATTGTTCACCCATATCTTCAATAAAGCCCAACCTGTTTTTCAAGACTCTTTTTAACGTTTCCCAGACCGAAGGAGTTCTGAAAATATCCATCGCGTTCAACACAAGGTAGCCACCGTCTGCACGATGAATAGAACCGCTCTTGATCATTGTGAAATCTGTGAGATACATCCCGTGTTCAACATTCTTCTCGATCTTTCCAAACAAGTTATAGTAGGTGGGATTCGTCTCAATGATAACCGGAGCTCCCTTGGTTTTTTTGTTATCCACAAAGACGTTGACTTTGTAGTAACGAAGAGGATCCCGCTCCTCCATATATTCCAGGTCGTTCGGTTCTTCGGGCTCTTCCTGATCTACAAAGTTGAGCAGGTTTTCGAGAACATGCTCTTTGACATTCTTCAGATATTCAACGATCTGCTCGTTTTCTTTAAACTCATCAAACAGAGGATCAATCAGCTGCGACACAGCGATAAGACCTATTTCTCCGCGAAGTTTTTCGACATATTCTTTGGTCTCTTGATCAATCGTGCGAACCTTGCGCGCAAAATCCAGGACCTCGGGCTCGAGTTCAGATCTTCTGTCTTCGATGCCGTCTCTCTGCGCATCTGATAACTTTGCATAATCTTTTTCCGTCAATGGACGTCCATTCACAATGGGAATGGTTTCGATTCCGAGGTTGGAAGACTTAATTTGAAAGTCCATCGTCTTGGCGCGTTTCTCAAGTCCGGTAAAAAGCTTGGCCTTTCGATCACTGGAGGCAGAAATATGGGCGTTGACGGTATTTTCGTAATCTTCTCCCTGGAGAGCCTGAGGGATTACCTTCCTTAGACTTTTAATAAGATGATCCATTTTCTTCTGGAAAACGCGCGCGCCACCAGAAGGAAACTTCATAGCCTTCGGAACCTCGGGGGTATGAAAATCGTAGACGTAGACCCAATCGGGCGGCGAAGGGGCGTCAGTTGACCACTTCTCAAGAAAGGCCCTAATAACACTGGTCTTGCCGGTCCCTTGAATGCCCGCGACATAAATATTATATCCGGGTTTTCGAATACCAAGCCCCATATTAATGGCCCGCACAGCTCGATTTTGCGCAATGATATCATGCGATTTCGCTATGCGGCGGGTTGACTTGAAATGAAATGTGTCATCGTCACAGACAAGAACCGCCTGTTCAACTGAAAGCGGCGCTGGCAAGCCGCCTAACTCAGGCTCTTTTGAATTTTTACTACTACTTTTTTTTGAAGGGCGATCTTGTTCCGTCAAAGTTGATTCGTTCCTCTACAAAGAAGTCCAATACTAAAGGGTCTGCTCCGGAATACGAATCTCTGGCACTAAATGATCCGGCAATGCTGACTCCTTAAACAGATTACTGAACTGAGAGACAAGTTCAAAATCATGCGCGACTTGTTGAACCGAACTCAGGACACTTGCAAGTAACCGCGTTCCTTTTGCTTCGGTACCTTTGAGGAAGTATTCACTATAGGCCGAAATAAAATCAAAGGCTTCTTCAAGAGTCTCCACAGATGGCTCAGAAAGAGCTACTTCAATCCCCTTTCGGAACCACACAGCTAATTCCTGAAGATTAATAGCTGCTTTAATACCTAGCCTCAAACACTCCCCAAACAGAGTGAGTCTCAGATCTCGATCGATATCTTTCTCATGCTGGCCTACAAAATAGCTAAGAGTTTTATAGGCAGAACGATAATTTTTTCCAGCCTGAAGGACGCGGACCTTTTCCATCACAATATCATAAAGAGCCGCAGCCTTTATTTGCCTCGCCCGAATCGCCTTTTCTCTTGCAATTAACTGATATTGCATGCGTTCACGCAACACCGTATGGACCTTCGTAATCTCCTCAAAACTTAAAGGATCCTGGGATTCAAGATCACGCTCCAAAATTCCGGAAAGAAATTCTATGACC
>CAILAO010001122.1 GCA_903832105.1 uncultured Pseudomonadota bacterium
GATGAGGATTGGAAAGGAATTTCACGACGAACATGATGTTCGTTACTTATTAAGGCATTTAAATATTGAAAAATACGATGATGCTTTAAGCATTATAAAAAAATATTATCCGCTGGAAAAGTTTCCTCAAAAAACTTTATATGTCCTCGAAGAGATCTAAATCTAAAATGCAGAGTCATCTTTTTCTAGTGTCTCGACACTCTATTTTGCCACAACAAAATCAATCATCATATCGGGAGCAAAAATAGGATTTGTTTTTCGGACATGCGCCGAATCTTCTGCAGCAATAAATAACGCTATTTTTGTCCCCTCAGCTTGGCTCGGAATCTCTGCTTTATAGCGCCACTTTTCAATATGCGTCATCGGGAGTGGAGGCTGTTCAACGTCGTTGGCGCGCCAATAAACTTGGGGCAGAGTTTTTATCTCCGCACCAGGTGAAGGAATAATATCGGCATACACATCGACAGGTTTTCTTCGTAAAGCAGGAAGTGACGAAATGTTAGGGAATATAAGGATTGTGTTTCTCGTAAGTAAGTTCCTTGCCCGGCAATGCACAGAATCTCCCCACGATGTATCTAGAGCTGAAACTCCAACAATATCGTAACCGGGCAATGCTTGTTGATAAACTCTCTTGACGGTTTCATCTATAGAATCACCATAAATGGGAAAATACAGGGCATGGTTGCTAATGAAGGAATTTATATATGCGCGGAAAAAGTCCTCACTGCCTAATATTTTATTTTGCGATATCATTTTGAGTCTAAAAATTTTGTAAGGCGTTCCGTAGGGGCTTTTTAGCGTTTTTAAAAGCGCCAGCATCTTTTCAGAATCAGCGCGATACTGTGATCCTTGTGGAAAATCGCTGAATACCCACGTATCTGGCGCAACAAGTTTTCCAAAAGTATCCAAATGCTCGATGGTGATGCGCGGAGCCAATGGAGATGTCGTATATCTCTCAATGCCCAAATAGTCTTTCATCCGACTACGCACATCCTCGGCGGATAAAGCATAATTTTCCGTATATACCAGCGTCGAGGAAAATGCATTTTCGATGCCATCATTATAATAATTTCCTCCGGTATGAACCAAGCCCGGCTGATAAAGAGGAAGTCCCATTGTCTTGGCAATAAAACCAGGAACCACGTCATCGTTTGGTCTGGGACGATTGTATTTAGTATCGACAATGCCAAATTTTCCCAAGCCGTCGACAACAAACCAGGGCCCATAGTCACGAATCCAAATACTGTCTGTCTTAAATACAAAATAGGAAATCTTGTCACTCGGAATGCTGTTTTGTACCAACCAGTTTTGCCACCAATCCTTCTCATTTTCATCATCCGCAAAAAGTTTTACAGGCCCTCTTTGCTGAAGTGCGCGTACAAATGAGGGATTGGTCCAAAGCGTCATGGCGGCATCAGAAGCCTCCCATTCCGCTAACGAGTGTATAGGCGCCACAGGAGCCTCCGTTTGCGCCGCCTCTTCGGCATCATCAGAGCGAGTGAGTTCTTCTTCTGTGAATCCAATGGGAAGATTTTTTTGATCTGGTTGAGTTGCAAATGACTGCGAAATATCAAAGAACATGCCCACAGACAAAATGAGGAAAGAGTCGATATATTTCATTCTCATAAAAAACCTCATCTAGAAAAAATGAATTGTATTATGAGATATTATATACAGAGCTGCATTTTGATACAATGAAACAAAATTGGGTCGCCGGCAGAATATGCCGTTTCAAATCAGAAATCAGGAACGTTTGTAAGAAAGAATTTGTTCCATTTCTGTAACTCATTGTTTATATAATGGATTTAAGATATTAATAAATTCGGTGATGGGAGTGCGTCAGAATGAAGAGAATTTCAAAATTAATTTTGGCTTCGGTATTCATCTGCGGTTGTCCTGTTTTTGCGCAAGAGTCCGCGACCCAAGAATGTGAGCGAGAGAGAATAATTGACCCGTATATAAGCGTTTTTTCTATATCACCAACACAATTTTATTCTGTAAAAAACGGTGGACTTTTCAGCGCTGTTTTGCTTGGAAAAGCAAATACAAAGACCACAGGTGAAAAAGTAAATGTGAAAAAAAGTATCACATCAGACACAGACATTCAAAATTTCTTCTTTAGTGGGGTCTCAGCTCCGTTAAAAAATCGTATTCAGATAGGTGGCACAATAGAAAAACAAACGCTCTCGACATCAGTTAAAATAACCCAAGGTCAGCAAAATGCCAAAACTAGCGAAAAATCGGATGCTACAGAATTCGGGCCATTTGCAGCAATTCACCTTAATTCTAAGTTGAGCCTTGGTGTTCAGCTAGCTTTTCGGTCGGAACAAATCGATCCTAAAGAGGGTAATGGCGCATTCTTTAGCTTTATGACATTCAATCCGTCGTTGCTATATCACAATGAATATATGGAAGTGGTTCTTTTTTATACCCCCACAATCCGACTAATTGAGGAGGGAGGTTCAATCGGCGAAGCGGGCACAGTAGGTGTTTTGAGCCGCTTTTGGTTGACAAATGATATTTCAATTGGTGGCTCATTGACTCATAACAGAGAATCAGAACTTAGCAAAGAGACGAGAAAAAATTCAGCGTCATTTGCTTTACTATCAGAATATCAGCTAGAAAAAGAATTTTTTATAGGTGCCAGCATTGAACATACAACAGCTTCGGCAAAATCGGGCTTAGATAAAGCTCCCGATACTATTGCGAGCAACCAAATTATTTTAAATGAATTTTATTATTTAGAAAAAGAAATTCGATTGGGTGTGGGCTTCTACTATACTTTCAATGCCGAAGAAACGGGCACCGGAATTGATGACAACACGAATGAAAAAATTAAAATCACTACATCGGCCGCTGCTTGGGGAATTGCTATGAGTGTGAATTATATTTTCTAAGCGTGAAATTGTAAGATGTGGGACAAAATCGCATTAGTTGCGCTCAAAATCGGTCTTCAAAAACTAAATGACAGCAGTCAAAAAAAGTTGCAACTCGATACCTGCTAACTTCTCTACCATTTCTAGTCTAGGTTTTCTCCACTGCTCTCTATATTTATTACTGTAAAATCGTATCGATCATCAAGCCTCGGTTGCCGGAACCGCTGCCCACACCGCTACCCGGTTGTGGTAAAGCTTCAGGAAGTGGTCTATCTTTCCAGAATTCATTAAGCTTTTTCATCCTCGCCATGGTTTCTTCCCAACTTGGCGTCATTGGTGGATGAGATGCTGGTACCAGCTTGTGCTGGTGTGCGTTGATTTCGCGAGATGCATTGAACAGTCGATAACAACCGCCATGATGGGTATCGAAGAGGGTTCCAACGAAAATCATGCGATAGATTTTCTCACCATTCGAATCATCTATCCAATCCTGGCGACGCAGACGTTCACATTCCTCAAAAGAGATATCATTTTGTTCAATAAATGCCTCAGGATCTTTTTTGCCAAAACCCTCGATACTTCGATACTGAGCGGCTTCCATTTGTTTCGGATCAATTCCGATGGCAGCCATTGCCTCAAGTGAAAAGTCATCAGCTTCCTGTTCAGCCGTGTAGTACCCGAGATGTCTCGTTTTGAGGCTATCAATAAATGTTTTTTGCTCTTTTTGCGCCAGTAGGTCTTTTCCGTTTATATACTCCAAAGCCTCTGCGAGTTTTACATTCACGGGTATGGAGGTGACAAAATCAAGTTTAGCGTTTGAAAGAAGATTCATGAACGATTTCATATCGAGGTTTTTATTACCTGATGCTCCTTCTATAACAGTAATGTCGGCAGAACATTTTTGCACGAGCGTTTCATAGTTAGCATACGATTTTCGCTGATCTTCAGATAGAGTCCCTTCGTTGTACATCGTGATCGCCCAATCCTTCGAAGACTCTTCTTTCAGTGTTTTACAGGATTCTGTACAGTTGACGAGTTCTTTGCCGCAAGTTTCTTCCAATAGGTAAGGTAGCATTCCGACGATATAGCGTTGTGTTCGCGCTTGATAATGGGCGTTCTTAACACCTCGCGGGATGTAGCTAACTTTTTTATTAAGCCCACGCATAAGATCGTCATTGTCGGCTGTCGGTGCGGGCTTATGCGGTGGATGCTTGATTTCTTCTTGGTAAAAATAATTGTACATAGTCGGAACAATCCCAACAACTGCATGACCCCGGTAATAATGACCTATTTCATGGGCTAATACCGCGACAAGAAGTTTTTCATCACCCATATACTCAATCATGGGCGCAGAAATCGTGATGACGGAGGATGCGGCGGAAAATTCAATCATCTTGGCTTTTTTAGCGGAAACGAAAATATCACACTCCGGCCCTTCCACGGTTAGACCTTCCGAAACCTTCTTCAATCTGCATGGCCCGTCAATTTTATTAAACCACGTTATAAAACCATCAATGTCATTTGACCAAGCTGCATTGAAGCAAGGCGGATTATACTGAAAGGGATTGAAAGGGCTAAAAACTGATGTGGGTCTTACATCGAGAAAGTCGATACTTGCCCGTTCTATCTCTTCCTCTGGATTTTCTTTCAGTTTGTCAGTTGGAGTTATAAAAGGAATATTCAAACAAACTGGAATGGCTGTAGAAAAGGCGTCGATGGATTTTCCTGGGACCACCAGGACTCTGGGTTTAGGAACTATTTTCGCAATCTTGGGATTTGACAAAATAATTTTGTCATGAATCTGATCAGCCCAATATTGAAGTCTTTTTACCAGGGGATCATCAGTCGTCAACGCCTCGCTAAGCTGAAAAGCATGCAGATTCTGTTTGGCGCCTTGTCTGAAGTCGTCGTATGAACTGTCATGCCAGTAATACGGTATAGCTTCTTGCACGGGCTCGCCCACGTCATGCTTCAACTGATTATGAGCGGTGTTCTCCCTTGTTTTGCAGCCGATCTGGAAAAGAAATAACCCCGCAACAACAAGAGCTGTTTTAACTAAGTCTTTATATTTCATAGACAAAATCCTCCTAAAAAAGCCGTGAATAAACAGCGGGTTCTTGGAATTTATAGTTTTGAGTTTATCAAAAGATCGAGGCAAAGACTCTAAATTTCGATAAAAATACTCAAGTCAGTTTTGTTTTGATACCGCCAAAAAGGCCGTTTATGACAAGACTTAACCGATTAAATTCATGGAAAATATGTGTCCTTCCGGCGAGGTTGCGTTGATTCCTCAGATCTTCTCCTCTAAAATCGAGTTGTGATGTGTGTTCTCTAGGCTTCCAGCGCGTTGGCATTTTTAGATGAAAAATTCCACGGCAAAAAATTCTCTGGATGCTTTTTGACTTCCTCGGCGTTTCGCATGATGTGGACGAGGTATTCATGGACATTGATTTTGGCACTAAACGCTGTGGCGCATAGACTCATTAACACATCCGCGACGGCAGCCCCGATGGGCTCTTTGAAAAAGAGGGTGTTCTTGCGATGTAGGATCACAAGCTTAAGCTTTTGTTCTTGGATGTTGTTATCGAGTGGCGCTCCGGCGTACTTTGTAAAAGCCATATCTTTTTGATCAGGCATCACAAAGTCATGCTCGATGACGATCTAGCGAGAATGTACGAAGTGGAAACCAAGAAATTTATCCAGGCTGTTAAAAGAAATATTGATCGTTTTCCAGATGATTTTATGTTCCAGCTTGATTTGAATGAATTTGAACTTCTGAGAAAGCAAAAGAAAGAATGGGGCGGTCGAAGGTATCTGCCATATGCTTTTACCGAGCAAGGCGTTGCCATGCTTTCGAGTGTTCTCAAAAGCAAAAGAGCGATACAGGTTAATATTGAAATCATGCGCGCTTTCGTGAAACTGCGTCAGTTACTAAAGTCTCACGTGGAGTTGGCTCGAAAACTCGATACGATTGAGAAAAAGTATGACGTTCAGTTTAAAATTGTGTTCGATGCAATAAGAAAGCTTATGACCGAACCAGAAGGTAAAACGAGACCAATAGGCTTTCGCCCTAACCATGATTAATTCAATGTTTATTCCCCTTGGCAATCTTGAGGTCACAAATTGTGACCTCAAGATTGCCCGTAGAAAGATGGAACCGCACACTGAAAAGCTTTTAAGACTTATGATTCTTGTCAGTATGGGACCTTTTCGAGATTACGAAGAAATTAAAAACCTCGGGCTTACTAATAAAATTGAAACGGCAAAACATTTAGAGGATTGACGTGAAATCAATAGTTAATATAGAATCAAGACTTGGGCGACAGCAAGCTAAGAAAACGCTGGCTGAGGTTTTACAAAAAAATCCGCATTGTATTTCGTTAACAAAACATTGCAGGGAGCAAATGCAGAAGAGAAATATGATTGTAGGTGATTTGATCAACGTTTTACACGGTGGTCAGATCGTATGTGACCCAGAATTTGAACACGAAGAATGGAGATATCGAATTGAAACGGAGAAAATGGTTATCGTCATCTCGTTTCACAAACCCGCGAACGTGCGTTGTATTACAGCATGGAGAAAATAATCAATGAAATGTCCATCTTGCAAAAGACCGATGGTTTCTAAAAAAACTGACTATCATTATGTTGATTGTGGACTCAAGAACATCTTCCTTAATGGGATTGAGGTAAAGAAGTGTGAAGAGTGCGGAGAGGAAGAGATCGTTCTTCCAAACCTAGAAGAGCTACATAGTTTAATCGCTCACGATATCGCCATGCAGCCAGAAAGGCTCCGGCCAGAAGAAATTCGTTTTCTTCGGACCCACTTAGGATTTTCCGGCGTTGACTTTGCAAAGTTAGTCTCAGTCACTCCTGAATCTGTTTCTCGATGGGAAAATGATGCTGATAGAAAGATGGAACCGCACACTGAAAAGCTTTTAAGACTTATGATTCTTGCCAGTATGGGACCATTTCGAGATTACGAAGAGTTTAAAAATTTCGGGCTTACTAATAAAAAAACACCACTAAAACGGTCATTTAAAGTTAGCGATAAAGGGTGGAAACAGGCGGCTTAGAAAATATTCTTTGTCCTGCCATTCGATCCTCCGCTAGTGACACTGTTTAACACGAAAGATCTAACTTATCCAGCTGTCCAAAAAACGGGGGGCACTATATCCAAAATTTGGAGTGAATAGTTGAACAACACGTGAACTGTTAACAAGGCAAATGCTTCAAAAAAGACTCACGAATCATCTGGAATGCTCGTTCAGCATCCATTGACAGTTGCCTCCCGCGCCCTTGAACCAAAAAAGATATATGCGATTGAACAAGATCAAATGAAAGTAACGGTTCGATATCTTCGCAAAATGCCCGATCTGAGATTTTATCCCTGATATTCTCCAGGAATTCATCCTGCGAGATGGATAGGTTTTCATGCTCCATATATTGCACGAAGCAACTCGCAACTTTTTCTTTGTTTAGGGATGGAAATCGTTCTAGGGCAAAAGCCAGATCAAAAAGATCCCTGCCTTTTTTCCGTTGATAAAGCGCGCGCAGCTTGGTTGCAAGAAGTTCTTCGAGTGCGTAAGTATTTATTTCAGCATCTCCAGAAAACCAAGCATTTTGAAGTTTCAACGGATGTTTTTTGAAACCGAGAACCGAAAAGTGTTCACGGGTATTGATCTCCACTTTAAGACGAAGTTTCGTGATTGGTGGTACTTCAGAATCAAAACGATAAAGAAGAGTTACTCGGCCTTCACCTTGTTTCCACTTTGCCTTTCCAAGCCAAGGATCTAGCCTGGCCCGTAGGGCATCCATGACCGCGCCAGCCGGACCCGAATGAACCTGGACGAGATCAATATCTTCAGAATAGCGGCCGGCCGGCTTGAAGAAAAGTTTGTGCAAAGCTGTGCCGCCCCGAAACGCAAGAGAACTTGAAAGAATCGGTTCGGAAAAGATATCAATAACAGCCCTTGATAAGACCAAGTCTTGCTCAACCTGCTCGTCTGTAGGCCACGGAAATTGATTGCGCCATGCCACGATGTTTGCTCTTGGTATCATAGATCGTCCGTACTTATTTCGTCGTTTACAACAATTTTCCAACGTTCATCTTTTCTGCCGACATCATCTCTCTCTGGTCTCAAAAGAATCAGTGTGGGATTTTGCGTCCTAAGCCATTCAGCCAGGGGAGTAAAAAGCTTTGCATCATCAACAAAATATTCAAGCAAATACCCCAGGCGCTGTACGCAAGTAAGTTCAGTTCCGGTCTTGGCAACTTGAAGAAGACGGCGGGCATCGAGCCTCTCACGCAATTCTCTCAGTACGGTGACTACGTTGCCAAAATGTCCTACATGTTCCACATAGCGCACAAGATCAAAAGCTGTGGCTTCGGGAGAGGACACGATCATGTTGCCGGTTTCGGTTTTTACAAGTTGAGTGCGTGTATCGGAGAGGGCCTTTTTTTTGAAGAATCTAATAAGGACTTTTCCAGCGACTACAGGCCGAAGTGCGGTATTGGTGATGACCTGAAATTCCTGTGATTTTTGGTGTGCGGCGCCATATATGGCAGCTGCAGAAAGTAGTCCGACATAGTACGTTTTCTTTTGAAATCGCATAAGGTCATCAATAAACCACGAGGGAGGAGGGGCTTCTGAACGCCGATATTCCACGGGAACAATGACAAAAAAACCACGTCGTGGCGCGACAATTCTTTGTTTGATGATCAAACGCCTGGCGGCATGTTTGAATGCTGCATCGGAATATTGGAGTTGTGCCATCGCTTCGCTGCGTGAAAAAGTATAGCGTCCCATGGTTTGCAATTTATCAATAAATATCGCGAGGGTTTCGCGGTGAATTTTTTTGTTTGCAGAAGGGATCACAAAACAGTCCTTTCGGTAAATAGATTCCAGTTACAAAGTACCATAATTTGAGCCTCTCAGCATTCAAAATTTTAAAGTTGACTACGGTGTGTAACCCCAGCGGAGCCGTCATTACACGGATAGGTAATTCAACCACTATTTTCGTGACGCGGTAAGGGTCTGACTTCGTTCAAAATACCAGGGTTTTTTGAACGAAGCCCGAGCCC
>CAILAO010001123.1 GCA_903832105.1 uncultured Pseudomonadota bacterium
CTGCCCTTTTCTCTAATTCCTCTGGATTCGGAACGCACCAAAACGGAATTTTAAAATCATCCAATTCGCCATATCGATCAAAAAGGGAAAACACTTGAAGGCCTGATTCTTCGAATATTTTAAACCATCTAACAATGGAGAGTCGAACTTCGCGGGTATGCATAAAAGTATCAACAAACCTGGCATTATTTGATAGCGTGGCGGTTCCCACCCAATTAAGCTTCTGCTTGAAAGCGGGCGAAACATTCGCACATTCCATCAAAAGAGACCGGGCAAGAGGAATGTCCCCTTTAAAAAAAAGTGACAGCCCAAGATCCTTAAGTGCTTTTTGAATTTCTATAATCCACTGTCTTGCGGGGGTATTATAAACCATGATCCGCATGGTCCCACCGGGCTTTAGGTGCTTAGACAGAAGTTGGAGAGTTTTGGCAGGGTCTGGCAGGTGGTGAAGGACTCCAAAGGCCTCGATATGACAAAATTTTTCCGGAACTTCAGACCTTCGCTCATTCAAAAAGTCATCGATGTCTGCGGTATAAAAGTGGGCCTCCCGACAAGTTGCTAAAAGCCTTAATCTAGCCCCTTAAAAGGCTTCTCTTCGAAATATCAACGCAAAAAAGCCTGTGTTGGGCTGGCTCGATTTTTCTGAGAATGTAAGGAAGAATCTCTCCCGATCCCACGCTTAAAATTGATTTCTCTTGTTGTGGCTCTGTTTTTATGGCTGCTGGAACCAAAAAAAGATCTTCATAGAGTTGCCCAATAAAAACAGAAGATCCTAGATACCCATCTTGCCAAAGAGGTTTTGCTAAAAGCGAATAATTTGGATACGGAAAACTTTCGTAAAGTGCGGCCACGGCATTAACAAGTGGATTTGTGAATAATTTCGGCATATTCTCTGCTTTTTTACAATCAAGAAATAGTGTATTCATTATATCCTCAGCGTCGCTCTTTTGCTATTCTTTAACGGCGATATTTTTTCTTGTAAGGCTACATTTCATGAGTAAAAAACATCTCTCCGCGGACTCATCCTCCCGAACAAGGGAACTGGCTGACCTTATTCTTAATCACAAAAGGGCGTACTATGCGGGTCAGCCACAAATCTCTGATGCGGCCTATGACAAGCTTGAAGACGAGTTGCGGTCTTTATCTCCAAGTCATCCAATTCTCGAATTGATTGGAATAGAACCAAAAGAATCCGTCGGTAGAAAAGTGAAGCATGATCGACCCATGCTTTCTCTTCAAAAGACATACTCTCTTGATGACCTGTACAGTTGGGCAGAAAACCACGAAATCATTGGAACCTATAAAGTCGATGGAAATTCTTTAAGTCTTGTTTTTGAAAAGGGCGCGCTTACTCTCGCAAAAACTCGCGGTAACGGGTTTATTGGTGAAGACGTCACAGACAAAATCCTATGGGTTCCGGATATCCCCTCAAAACTATCTAATGACTTCACGGGTGAAATTCGAGGAGAACTTTATTGTTTTGAATCGCAGTTCTTCAGGCTTGCTGATGAAATGGCGGCGTTAAACCTTGATAAGCCAACGAGTACTCGCAATATCGTTGCTGGCATTCTCGGAAGAAAGACACATGTTGAGCTTGCCCGTTTTTTCAATTTTTTTGCTTTTGACGTCGCTTCCGAAAATCTTGCAATCAAGACAGAATGGAATCTTTTTTTACAATTAAAGGAGTTGAATTTTCACACTCCAGAGCCCGTGCTTTTGAATACTAAAGATGACATTGAGGAATATCTGGAACATGTTAAAAATGCAATGGACGAAGGAGAAATCGGGCTTGATGGGGCTGTATTTAGTTACAACGACCGCTCGCTTCATGAGGAACTGGGGGCAACAGCCCACCATCCCAGATATAAAATGTCTTTCAAGTGGCCCGGTCAAACAGCCAAAACAAAAATTTCGGAATTTCTCTGGGAGACCTCTCGTCTTGGCTTTGTAACTCCGGTAGCAATCGTCGACCCTGTTTTTTTAAGTGGAGCTTCAATCACGAACGTCACTTTACACAACGCCGCTTTTGTTAAGACGTATAATCTTAAGAAGGGGGACGACATTGAAATCATTCGCTCTGGAGAAGTGATCCCAAAATTTCTTGCTGTCATTTCTGAAAGTCCCGGGTCGTTCTCATGGCCAAAAGAATGCTCCTCATGCCATACTGGTCTCGAATTTGACGGCGTTAGACTAAAATGTCCTAACACTAAAAACTGTCCGGCCCAGCAATTGAGAGATATTTTGAATTGGATTAAATGTGCAGAGATTGAAGATCTTAGTGAAAAAAGGCTAGCTCCGCTTTTGAACTCAGGTTTGGTCGGCAAAAAGTCGGACTTATATTCTCTCACTGTTGAAGATTTCTTAAAAATGCCGTTCACCAAAGAGAAGATGGCACAAAAACTTTATACCAATATTCAAGCCAGCAAAACGCTCCCATTGCCAAATTTTTTAAATGGGTTAGGCATCGAAGGAGCGGGAATCACAACATGGGAAAAACTTCTTTCGATATTTCCTTCGCTAGAAGCTATTCAGCGCGCGACTCTAGAGGAAATCAAGACAATCGATGGTTTTGCTGAAAAATCTGCCGAACAGATCGTGAGCGGTCTTAGAGAAAAGACTTCCGACATCGTCAATCTTTTATCCGCAGGAGTTGCCCCTGTTGCTCAATCTCTTTCGGTGAGTCAAACCAGCAGTGCCCACCCGCTATTTGGCAAGCAATTTATCATCACAGGCGCTTTATCAAAGCCGCGAAGCGAAATCGAAAAGCTCATTAAGCAAGTCGGCGGCGTTATTGGATCGTCTGTTTCAAAAAACACGTTTGCTTTAGTTACAAACGAGACCGACTCCAGCTCTTCAAAGATGAAAAAGGCAAAAGAGCTGGGCACGGCCATTTGGAGTGAAGATCAATTGCTCCAGAAATTGATTGGTTCGAAATAAACAGGGTATGTACTCAATTAGTCTAAAACCCTTCTAGCGCTTAGACTTAGTCTTCGTCATTGTCTTATGGCTTAATCGTGATCTCTTTTCTGAAGACTTTAGCTTTGACTAAGCTTAGAAAGCATTGAAACTATATCAACGATGCTCTCTTTACCTTCATCGATCAAAGCGAAATCAGCAAGCTTCAGAATTTTGCAGGCATCTAAAGCGGCAGCA
>CAILAO010001124.1 GCA_903832105.1 uncultured Pseudomonadota bacterium
AATACAAGATATTGTCATTAATCTTTCGGTCTTGTTAAATTTAGACACAAACAACACCTCTTCCACGTATCTTTCGACCATATCCGCCTTATCGGTTTTTGTCCGAAGTGTCGCTGCTGAATTAAACGCTGGTTCTATTCCTCCACCAAGCATGTAAAGAGCAGATCCTGTAAGCTGTAAAACCCTTAAAGGCACATCATGTAGCCGCACATCTTTAAAAAGACCTTTCCGGGATTTCATAAACTGTCCCTCCGTCCTCGGAGCATGAACATCAAACGTCGTGAATAATCTCCACGCATCTTCCATCGTATCACAGACATAATACGAAACAATACCTGAAATGGGTTTGTCGTGAATAAGCAACGCTTGGCAGTTATGTTGACCATTCATCAAATAATCTGTTTCCGTACTCCGAACCTTGGCAATTGCTATATCAATTCTGCGTTGTGTTCCATTATCCATATTCTCGGCATATTGCCTTCCTTTCAATGGATTATATGGACGTTGCCCTGGAAAATTATTTAATGCCAAAAACAACGTTGCGTCCTTCTTATCCAACATTTTAAAAACCGGCTGTCTACTTTCTGTGTACATATTTACTCCATTATCTTTTGTGTTATTTTATTTATTTTATCAGACAAAGACTCGCACAAAGTCCTTGCCGGAATCTTGTGTTGCCCATCCACAATCATTATACTCATATTGGAAATTATTTTTTCAACTTCTTTATATGAAGTCTTAAACTTCCTCCATGCCTCGTATGTTCCTCTTTCTTTTTTTAAGACCCTTCTTTCTCGATTCCTCTTGGAACCAATTTGACTCACATTCACGCCTGAACAGCCAACTTGTCTTGCTATTTCAGAAAAATTTTTACCCTTACAATATTCCAAGGCTAATCTGACGGAATTAGCCATCTCCCCTTTTATTCTTCCTGGTTTATTTGACAATCCAATGGCTGCCCAAAAGGCATCACTTTCTGTCCCTTCTCGAATGTCAGATTCCACAGTTTTAATTCCGGATCTCTGACAAGCCCGAACTCGATATAAACCATCTACTAAATGATAGATCCCATTGTCATTGAAAACAATAATGGGAGGAAATGTTTCACCTTTTTTCAAACACTCCTGCATCTGAACAATCTTCGATTCAGATATTATAGAATGGACTCGATTAACAACATTATCTGACAATTCGTCTATTTTAATAATCACACTGCCTCCTTAAACCACAGCCATAATCAGCTTGGTCAAACGTTCATTCCTCAGAATCCACTGATGAGCCTTCCCACCGTCCTTAACCCGTGAGAGTCTCATACAGAGATTGTGCCTCAGGTCTTCCGGGATATCGTCCATCGTAATGAACCTCTGGAAATTCTTAACAGAAGCATCATCCGACTTCGTCCCAGACTGATAGGATGGGAAATTTCTTTAAGTTAAATGCTTCGATTCACCATCCCAAGGATTTGATTAAGAAGTTTGGCAACACGTTTGTTGAGTCCTCAGGAAAAGCGCTTGATTCTTAAACAATAAACAAAAACTTGACTTTTTAGTAGTAGGCAAGCGTGAATGAATTTCTAATTCATATTTGAAAATCGCAACCATATAATACGTAATGAGCGAAACTCAATACTTGTTATAAAATTTAAAAACAAAAGGAGTATTTACTAATGGAGCTTTCAATGGATACAAAAGAGGTCTTAACAAAGGTTTATGACAAAGATAGCGAGTCTTTGAAATTCATTCGAAAAGATAAGACCTACAATAAAGAACTATTAACAATCGAGGAAACACTTTCCAAGTTTGGATTACTAAAGAACGAGATCAAAATATACCTGTTTTTAGCAAGGTCAGGAGAAAAGAAAGCCGGAGAAATAGCTGAAGCGATCTCACTACACAGAACCGAAACCTACAGAATACTACATGAACTAGAGAAGAAAGGCATATTATACTCAGTTTTCGAAAAACCAATAAAATTCACTGCTGTTCCACTTGACAAAGCCATTGACGTGTTAGTAAATGCACAAAAAATAAAAATCAACCTCCTAGAGAAGGAAAAAGAAAACTTAGTAGAGCTTTGGCTATCAATGCCTCAGATAAAGACTGAAAACAAAAAGAAAGAACTCTTTCAAATGCTAGAAGGTGAACAACAAATGCTGCTAAAAGCTCATGAACTCTTAGAAAGAACCCAAGAAACATTTCAAGTATTTGCACCAGATGAATACCTAGCTCAACTATTTTACAGTGACTTTACTGATGAATTAAAAGACCACAAAGACAAAATCAACATTGAAATACTTACTGGAAAATCACCGAAAAGCGTTTTTTTCATGAAACAAATGCTGCTATCTAAATTAAAATGCCGCACAGTTGAAGTCCAGAACCTACCTTGCTTTATGATTTCAGATAAAAAAGAATTGCTTATAGCGTTCCATGAAAACGATTTTTCAGAGGATCAGGACAAGAAGAAGTTTAAAACTGTTGCTATATGGACTAACTATAGTGCTTTCGTTTTGACCTTACAGATTTTGTTCTCTAAGCTAATTGGGGAACCAATACAGTAGCTTAGAAAAAAAGCGGTTTTTGGAAGACTATTATTATTTCTAGCGTTTTTTTAATTATTTCTTTCTGTAAAACCAGAATGTTGCTGATAAGGCGCAGGCTGATATA
>CAILAO010001125.1 GCA_903832105.1 uncultured Pseudomonadota bacterium
AAAGAAGCTTTCGCAAGGAAAATCTTGTGGACAATTTAACGAAAGAGCAACGAAGAAAAAACATGAGGGCGATACGCTCAAAAGATACTAAAATTGAGATAAAACTTCGAAAGGAATTATGGAACAGAGGCTATAGATATCGAATCTACTTTGTACACGACAAAAATGAAAATATAGAGTGGACATCGTCAGTCATCCTCTGGTAAAGGGGGTTTATCACAAACACATTTACCTGGAGGTGCTTATGACTGAACTTAGCCCACTCATTGCTGTTTTGACCGCATCATTTGACTGGCATGGTGCCAGAATGACCTTTGTGGCGCAGTTTCTTGCGGCCCTGATTCGCGTGAGAACCGTCAACCTCGCTGAGATTGCCACGGTGTTTTGCGGGGACGCCAAGAGCGAATCGCATTATCGCCGGATTCAGCGGTTTTTCAAAGACTTCTCACTGGCTCGAGCTCCGGTGATCGGCGTCATCAC
This sequence comes from uncultured Pseudomonadota bacterium, assembly GCA_903832105.1. Classification (GTDB taxonomy): domain Bacteria; phylum Bdellovibrionota_B; class Oligoflexia; order Oligoflexales; family CAILAO01; genus CAILAO01. The sequence continues at coordinate 481 of CAILAO010001125.1, forward strand.
TCGTCTCCTCCCTCTCGGGGAGCAATGGATTCTCTGTCTCGACCGAACGAACGGGCCGTTTGGCAGCGTGAATATCAATATTCTTGTGCTCGCCGTGGCCTATAAAGGCGTGGCGGTTCCCCTCCTCTGGATGCTGTTGGACAAACGCGGCAATTCCCATACTTCCGAACGCCTCGCCTTGCTGAAACACTTTTGGGTCGAGTTGGGTCACGACCGGATTCGTTGTCTCACGGCTGACCGCGAATGTATCGGGACGGATTGGATCAAATTTCTCAAACGCCACCGGATTCACTTTCGGATTCGGATTCGGCACAATACCAACCTCTGCAATTCGCGAAACACCTGTGCCTTGCCAGCTTCCAGGTTTTTTCGCCATCTGCCGCTGGGGGAAGCGTCCGTGCTCCCCACGCCGCGACGGGTGGGGGGTATGAGGGGATGGATCATCGGCGTTCGATTGAAAGACGACGATCTCATTCTGAGCACCGATCATCAACCGCACACGGCTTTGGATGATTACCGACAACGCTGGCAAATCGAAACGTTATTTGGGTGTCTCAAACGTCGCGGCTTTGATTTCGAAGCCACGCATCTGACCGATCCTGAGCGGATCAGCAAACTGCTCGTGTTGTTAACCCTGGCCTTTTGTTGGTGTTCTCGGCTCGGCGAGTGGCAACATGACCAGAAACCGATTCCTGTCAAAAAACATGGACGACCAGCTAAACGTCTGTTCCGGCATGGCCTGGATAAACTGAGAAATATTGTCTCAAATCTTGCTGTCAAAGAACCTGAATTCTTTTGGGCAACAACTTTTTTGGTATCTACTTAGCTTTTTTGTCGTGTACAAAGTAAATTTTGATATAATATGGGAAAACCAGAATTTGCCTTACAGCCTGATAAAAGCATTAGAATTACTTTCTGAAGCAATCTATTATAAAATTACTAACCCGCCTGAAGGTTTTGCGAATGTTTCTCAATGGACTAAACAGAAGCTCTGCTGGAAGAGCGTTCAAGAAATGGATTTAGATGTTCCTATTGATAAAGGATTCATTATTGATAGAGAACAACAAAAGTATGACAAAAGAAAAGACAAGAAGGATAAGAGAATTGATAATCGCATAGAGACGCAAATGTTCGTGGTAAATACCGACAATGGAACATGGGAGAGAATATTCGAATATTATAAGAAGCATAAATCAACGAGTCTATTATCTCCTATGCAAATGGATATTTTGAGAAAAAAGGCTTCAGGGATATTAACAGTTCCTTCTGAGAAACAATCTGAAA
>CAILAO010001126.1 GCA_903832105.1 uncultured Pseudomonadota bacterium
GCGGCAAGACAATATTGATGCATTTCCATTACCGGCAGTATCTTCATTATTGTCCTGATGCGTTGGACAATATTCTTCTTGTCACTCCCAATGAAGGGCTTTCCCAGCAACATATTGAGAATATGCAGGCATCTGGAATTCCGTGCGAGCGGTTTTCTTTGAATGACAGCGGCTTTGAAGTGGTTAAAAAGAATGTTGTCCGTGTGATTGAGATTACAAAGCTTGTTGAGGAAAAGAAAGGCTCTGGCGTAAGCGTGCCTGTTGAGGCATTTGATGGCCATAACCTGATCTTTGTCGATGAGGGGCACCGTGGTGCTAGCAGTGAAGCAAATAAGTGGCTGGGATATCGACAGAAACTGGCTCAGACGGGCTTTACGTTTGAGTATAGCGCGACCTTTGGTCAGGCCATGACCGCGGCCCGGGATGAGGACATGACCAAGGAATACGGTAAAGCGATCCTTTTTGATTATTCGTACAAATATTTTTATGGAGACGGATTTGGGAAAGATTTCGATGTCCTTAATTTAAGGCAAGAAACAACTGAAGAACAGACGCGCACGCTTTTACTGGCCAATCTCTTGGCCTTTCATGAACAAAAGCGGGCTTTTCAAACGAAGTCTAACGAGATGCTGAAGTACCATTTGGCTGATCCCCTTTGGATATTTGTGGGAAGCACTGTTAACACCACAAATCAGGCTCAGGGGTCGGATGTTCTAACAGTCATCAAATTCCTCGATTCTTTCCTTCGGAATGAACGTCAATGGGTTCAAAAATGGATCAAGAAGATTCTCGCCGCTGATAGTGGTATCGCAGATGACGCGGGAAATGACGTCTTTGCCGCACGATTCAAGATGCTCAAGAGTTGGCAGAAAGATCCCAATGTTATTTTGCGAGATATTATGAAGCGTATTTTTCACTCATCTCATGGCGGGCGTCTGCATGTTGGTGATATCAAGGGCAAGGCTGGCGAGCTTGGCCTCAAGGTGAGTGGTTCTGATTATTACTTTGGTTTGGTCTACATCGGAGACACGTCTACTTTCAAACAGCTCATTGAGGATAAATGCCCTGACGTTGAAGTTGAAGACGACCAAATTGGCGAGGGCTTGTTTGAGAATATCAAGAAGCCGGATTCGCGCATTAATATCCTTGTTGGTGCTAAGAAATTTATGCAGGGATGGGACAGCTGGCGCGTGACGAATATGGGACTCCTAAATATTGGCCGCAGTGAGGGATCGGAAATAATCCAGTTATTTGGCCGAGGGGTTCGCTTAAAAGGGTTGAATCGTTGTCTCAAGCGCAGTGCCGCCTTATCGGGCAGCCATCCTACAGGTATAGAGCTTCTGGAGCGTCTTAATATTTTTGCCATACGTGCAAATTATATGACGCAGTTCCGTGAGTATCTGGAACGCGAAGGAATTGAACCGCTGGGAGATATGGAATTAGCGTTGCCGATAAGACGCGAATCAGTTTTCTTAAAGAAAGGCCTTATTGCTCCGCGATTACCGGCAGATAGCCATTTTGCTGACGACGACAAAGTCGTTCTCGGCATAGACCCTGCGGCAAAGGTTGTTTTGAATTTTTCTGTTCAAGTTGAGAGGATCGGCACTCAGGCAGGAGCGTTTCAAACGGCAAAATATATCGGCGGTAAGGAGCTGTGGGCAAAACCAGCTTGATTGTCAGTTACACAACTAACGGCTATCCGACAGAATACATCCCGACTGCTTTCGACAACTACAACGGTGAGCCATCATCAGCAACA